>JAGLKS010000001.1 GCA_023140905.1 Alphaproteobacteria bacterium
GAATGATTTTCTCCTCCCCCGTAATCAGAGCAACGGTGTTCTTACCCGCCGGATTATGGGGCGAGGATACCACACGATCATATATCTCCCGCGCAAGCAAACGCAGTGGCAGGCCGATCATACCCGACGAATGGCCGAGCATACGTTCCACCGCCAGATGGGTCTTACCCGTATTGGTCGGCCCAAGGATCGCCCGTACTCGGCTTGAGCTTTGCACGGCTTGATTGGAAATATTCTTCATAAAAAGGGGGTAACATAAACAAACAAAAAGGTCACGGATGGAATGTCCGCGACCTTTAAAATGGAGTTTATATAATATTACTGCTGGGCGTAGACCGGGGTGATTTTTGACTGCACCAATTGTTGATTATACGCCAATCCCTCATCACCGGGCTGTAGGGAAATGGCTTTAACATAATCCTGTTTTGCCTGTTCAAATTTACCAAGACCGAAATAGGCGGTACCTCTGTTATTAAGAGCGAGCCAGTTATCAGGGGCAATTTTCAACGCCTTATTGCTATATTTCAGGGCATTTTCATACGCTTTCTGAGTATTATCGATAACGCTCAGGTTAATATAGGCTATCAACCTGTCGTTCATGCGCAATGTGGTCTTTAGCGATTGTTTATAAAGCTTGCGGGCCTGTTCCAGTTTACCGGCTTCAAGTCTTTTACCGGCCTTAATGACCAGATCAGATTTGCCAATTGACCAGTAAATCTCTTTTTGGTTCTTAACTTCATACTGCTGCGCATTTGCCGTCTGCCCAATAGTGAAGCTAATGGATGTTAATATTATAGCATAAGCCAGTGTTCTGATGGATTGTATCATGTTCATAATCTTTCTCCTGTGTTGGTTACTCACTTAAGGTAGTGCAAAGAAAATGAATTTGAAATACAAGATGTTCTATGCTATCTATTCAAATATGAATAGCTAAAAGGTGACTATCATGGACTGGAATGCATTGAAGATTTTTCTGACGATTGCGGAAAGCGGAAGCCTGACGGCGGCTGCCAGAAAATTAAAAATCAGCCAACCAACCCTTAGCCGCAAACTGACCAATCTTGAAGAAAGCCTCGACAGCCAATTATTTCAACGCCTGCCCCGTGGGCTTGTTCTGACAGAAGCGGGTGAAAGCATTATGCATAGTGTTCAGCAAATGGGCGATCAGGTGCTTGACGTGGAAAAGAAGTTAACCGGACAGAACTTGCGGCTTGAAGGTAATGTGCTGCTGACCACCACCGAATATATCGGAAATTTCTGGATACCGGAGCAAATGCGCGGCTTCAGGAAACTATATCCGGGGATCAGTGTGAAACTTCAGGTGGATATGCAGGTCGTTAATCTGGTCCGTCGGGAGGCTGACATTGCCGTACGGTTGGGACGGCCAGAACAGCCGGATCTTATCGCAAAAAAGCTGGGGTCGTTTTTCAGTTATCTGGCGGCCAGCAAAAGTTATCTGGAAAAATATGGCACACCCAAAGGGCCCGAAGACCTTAAAGATCATTATGCCGTGGGATATAATCAGGACACAGTACAGAATACAGCAACCCAAAGACTATATAGTTACTTCCATAGGGAAAACATACTGTTTTCCAGCAACAGCCTTAACACAACCTATGAAGCCATAAACAAGGGGCTGGGGATTGGCATGATGCCCGACCTTGCGGTGGAGAGATATCCTGACGTTCAGTATTTATTCATGGACAAGCACCATATGGAGCTAGAGGTCTGGCTCGTGACCCACGCCGACATTCAGCATAACGCCCGTATCAGAGCCCTGTTCGATTATCTTGCAGACAGCCTGTCCAGACGGTTAAAAAAGGACAATAATCCGGTGCGGCCCACAACTATTGCTTGAAATACACAACCATGCTAATATAGATCACCTTTCATACCAGTTCCGTTTTTAATCTCAAAGAGGGAGAAGTCTCATGGCTTTACCGCTACGTATCTTGAGTATGAAGTTTTTGTTGTCTATGGTAATTTTAGCACTGTTTAGTGTCGCATCCTATGCCGATGATCCGGTGATCCGGGTATTGGTGGTAAAAACCGATAATCCAGCCGCATATGCCAAAGAAATTGTAACCGGCAATGCTATTTTAAAGAAAATAAAAGCTAAAGGTGTCATCAGGGTTTGGCAGGCAACCTTTGCCGGTCCGGAAACCGGTACTGTTGTGGTTTCCATTGAATGGAAAGACCTAAGCGAATTTGCCGCAGACGGCAAAAAAATGGGTAACAGTAAAGAAATGGCAGAATGGTCCAAGGGCTTAAGCTCAATACGCACCATCATGTCCGACAGTCTCTATAGTGAATTAAAAGCCAATTAATGAAAATGATTATGGGGACGGTGAGTTTTGCTGTCCCCAATACCGTTACTGCCACACCACGGTCTCACCCATACCCGCGCCCAATACCGTAAATACCCCGTCATTCCCGCGCAGGCGGGAATCCAGCCCTCTTAAAAAAAGACCTAGACTCCCGCCTACGCGGGAGTGACAATATATTTTAACTTGTATAAGATAATACCCTTGACACTTTTTAGAGAAAATATACTAGCTTTTATCAATCATACTCACATTTAATAACTAATATAAAAATACATACTCAAACGACCATTAACCTAAATGGGATATTGAACATGAGGAAACCAAGAATATTTATTGCATCATCTACAGAAAGTTTAGATGTTGCTGATGCATTTAATATTAATTTAGATCATAAAACTGAAGTTACCATATGGAAGAATGGCTTTCAACTTTCACAATCAACTATTGATTCACTAGTAAAAATCGCTGAATCAGTTGATTTTTCAATATTTATATTCACGCCTGATGATCTTATAAAAATACGTTCTCAAGAGAAATCCGCTGTTCGAGATAATGTACTTTTTGAATTGGGTTTGTTTGTAGGGACTTTAGGCAAAGAACGCTGCTTTATTGTAAAACCAAGAGATACTGATTTACATTTCCCTACAGATTTACTTGGTTTAACACCAGCCGATTATAATGGCGAAAGATCAGATGGAAATTTGGAAGCCGCTGTCAATCATCCTTGTATATTAATAAAGAAAGAAATTACAAAACTTGGATTAATATCGCAGGATTTAGAGATACAACAGAAATCAAGACGAAAAATTGCTTACAACTATGTAGTTGGAAAAAATGAATATAGGTTACTAACAAGAATTCTTGAAGGATATTCAAGCTTCCCTAAAGGAGAAGCTGCTTGGCGGATTTTTCATGATCTCAAGAATTTTGAACAAGGTGAATTTAATTTAAGTGCAATTAAATTAGAACGGATGGGCTTCCTTGATAAAAGTATAGATAACGATGAGAATGATGAAGAGTTTTACCGATATATAA
>JAGLKS010000010.1 GCA_023140905.1 Alphaproteobacteria bacterium
GTCCCGGATATGGTGGTTCGTGTTTTCCTAAAGACACACTAGCTCTTACACGGGCAGGTCAAAAATATAGCGTTCCACAGCGTATTGTTGAGGCCGTTGTGTCTGTTAACGAAGAGCGTAAAGCACGTATGGCTGATAAAATAATTTCTGCAGCTGGTGGTGATGTTCGTGGTAAAAAGATTGGTGTATTAGGTGTTTCGTTTAAACCAAACACCAATGATATGCGAGATGCACCAGCGTTGACAATTATTCCAACGCTTCAACAAGCTGGGGCGAAAGTTTCAGCTTATGATCCGGAATCCATAAATGAAGCTAAGAAGCTTATGGATGATGTGACATGGGGTGATAATGCTTATGATGTTGCCAAAGATGCAGATGTTCTGGTGATTATAACAGAATGGAATGAATTTCGGGCACTTGATTTGGCACGCATAAGAGATGATATGGCTGGGAATCTCTTAGTCGATCTGAGAAACATCTATAAAACTCAGGATATGCATGGCAAAGGATTTGATTACGTATCTGTCGGGCGTCCGCGTATTAAAGAGTAGACACAAAGGACAAAAGTAGGTTTGGCCTAGTTATTTGCCATTTAAAAAGCCGTAAATAACGATGGTGAAAATTACATTTAGGGGTATATAGATGTCAAAAGATGTACTTGAAAATCTTGCGATGGTAACTGAAAATGTTGAAATAATCGCACGCTCAGCAGGGAAGATAATCTTTTCGTATTTTGGAAAGCCCAATACAAAATCAAGAATAAAAAAGGATGGTTCGTTAGTTACAAATGCGGATGAAGAAGCGGAAGGTTATATCGTAGACGAATTAAAAAAGCGTTATCCAGGCATTTCCATTGTTGGAGAGGAAGCGTGTTCTGCAGGAAAAACGCCTGATTTAAAAGGCGTTGAGACATTTTGGTTAGTTGATGCGCTTGATGGGACTTGTGCCTTTATGAATGGTGATGAGAATTTCACTGTAAATATTGCGTTGGTTCATCGTTACAAACCTGTGCTAGGGGTGATATATGCTCCAGCAAAAGATGAAATGTATTGTGGTTATTTGGCAGGAAAAAGGCGTGCTTATATTCGGCATGATAAGAATAAATATCCTGTAGACATTAAGACACGAGAGATACCGGAAGAGGGGATGACTGTTATGACTAGCGGTAATCTTTCCGAAAAAGATTTATGCATAAGATTTATGAGACAATATGAAGATAAAATCGCTCGTACCATTCATCGTTACAGCTCTATTAAAATCTGTGATGTAGCTAGTGGGGCTGCTGATTTGTACTTACGAATTGGACCAACTAAATGGTGGGATATTGCTGCCGGGCATGCGATTATCTGTGCTGCGGGTGGCGATATTTATGACATGACCGGGTATCCTATACTCTATGGCAAGAGAAACAGAGAAAATCTCTATAATACATCGTTTTTCGTGGCTTCAGGCGATGTTTTCTTTCAGACTAAATTGTTACGTGAATTAATGGATTCTAATCCTTTACCGCTGCCATTGCCTTCTTAAAAGATCGGGATGTTTTGTATAATGCGCATCAGTGTATTGATGTCTCTTGTCCTTGTTAAAGGAGCAGATTATACTCGTTCTTATGGTGAAGAATTTACGTAGAAAATATAGTTCCATTTTATTTATCGCAATTTGTGTGAGCTTTGTTGTTGTGGCGCTTAGTGGAATTAGCTTGAGTAAAGCTTATGCTCAAAGTAGCAATGCAGATCAAGCTTGCGATGACGGAAAATATGATCCGTCAGATTATAAAAAATGGAAAGAAACATTCAAAGCTACGCCCGTTGAAGATATGGTTTTTCGCAAAAATAAAAGAGGTTGTGCGCATAGAATGGCATTTACCATGGTGCTGATTAAACATTTCAAAAGCGGTGAAGGCATTGATGATATTGCGAAATCTCCGATTCTTGGTCCGTATATGAACGAACAATATGATTTGATACGCGCAAAAGGTGTAACGAAAGCTCAGAAAGAGATGCTGGAAAGTTACCAAAGCTGTATTAAAGAAGCACCGGAAGATGAGGACCCTAGTGAGGAATATGATTTAAATATGCGTTACGGAGCATGTTCCAAACTTGATACAATTTTGATGGATACTGTTGAGAGCATAAAAAACCGCCGTAGCATTAACAGCGTTATGAGCAAATATGAAAGAAGCTTTCCTGATCTCTCGGAAACTGCATATAGCGAAATTGAAGATCCCGTTCCTTTGTTTATTGGCAGGCTATATCAGAAAGCACAAAGCAGTGAGGCAGAAGGGCAAAACAAATATGATGTTCTTATCGAGTATGCGTCTCAGCTAGTCTTGGGATGTACTTTGTAACTCAAAAAGGTTGTGTGATTTCTCTGGCTTTTTTTAGGGGTAGAATGCTATATTTTAACAAGGGATGATAAACGGTTGGCAAATAATATATAAATATAGGGGGGAATAATGTCTATTTTGAGAGATCTTGAGATGTTAGTAGCAGTTGCTTGTACGGCAGCTGGTGCAGAAGAAAATAGTCCTGAGCTAGGAAAAAGTGCTGGTGCAATTCCTTCTGGTTCAACACTGGGTATGTAATTCAATACAAATTGATGGTCATCTATAGCTCTTATTTTTCTTCTACGTGTTTAGGCGAAGTGGGGATGTGTATGTTTGATAGAAGTGTACTAAGCCCCAACAAAAACAAAAATTCCCCAACCCACCAGCTTTGCCATAAACCATAAGTCATGGAAGAAGTCAGCAATACAATAATAAACAGCACTGTTAGTGTTTTGCGAACAAGAATATCGTTAATGTGATAAAGTGCATAGATAAGATTACTGAGAATAATCATAGCGATAATTATGCCGATAAGGCCAAACTCCATCCATATTTGCACAGAGAAATTATGCGGGTGTAATACTGTGTTTTTCTCATTATAGAGATGCTCAAAATCAAAGTGGCGTACGTAATTTGTTGCTTCTATGCCATAGCCGTATATTGGATTATTCATGGCATATTGCATAATAAAGTGCCAGATTTCTACACGGTTTCCTACATAAGCTTGTTTAACCCAGTCATTAGCTTGTGCATAATTAATCAGGTGTTCATACATAAGATCGACAATTAAAGGTGTTGCCAACATAGAAAAGAGGACAGTTAATCCTAGAGTTATATAACTAAAGCGCCAGCGTGCCGGGAAAATAAAGAAACAAATTAATCCGAATACAAAAGCAATTTGTGCGGACTGGCTTTCGCTTAAAGTCAGCATGATAATAACCGAAATGCCGCTTATACTGGCCAGAAGAATTTTTTGTTTCTTTGTCCAATCCAGATTTTGGATAAATGGCAAGGAAAGAAAGAACGCAAACACACAGCAAATAATGCCACGATTCATAACCGAAAGATCGATAGAAGCATTAGATCCACGATGGTGAAAAAGATAATAAATATGTAAGCCGCTCCACGAATCAAAAGCACAAAGTAATGCTGCTGCGATAAGTCCGGCTGGGAAAAGCCACGCATAAGGCTTTAATTCTCCTGTTTCCAATGCATTAAAGCTACTAACCAGTAATCCTCCAAACAGCAACATGACACTTACAATTAAGGCATCACACAAAGAGTGCATTGGAGAAATAGACCACGTCACACTGATGAGTCCTAAAATACTGATTAATCCTGCAGAAAGATAATAAAGTCGGGAAATACGAAAGAGTTCTTTTTTTATAAATATAAACCAATAACTCGTTCCTAATCCTATTATAAGAGGCCAGAACGCTAGAAAACGAGGAAAATAAATGGAAATAACAGGAGTTAAGGACAATGCTATCATTAACATTAGAGGAAAACGGTTTTTGCTGGTCACAGAACAAACCTTTCATTATTTCTTAAAGAACTCATTTATTTAGATAGACAGACTTTAAACTATGTGCATGAAACTATGTGCATGATTATTTGACACATATTGTTCCTATGTATGTAACAGCTTTTTATAAATGGAGCAGTGGAAAAACGCAAAAACTTTCTTTTTATTGGCATTTACCAGAGTTTTGTAATACATAATAGCGCGCACTTAAAGTGTAGGCATTATTTACAGGAGCCATATTTATCCATGTCAGAGAATTTAAGAAACATTGCTATCATAGCTCACGTTGATCACGGGAAGACAACACTGATTGATTCCATTATGAAACAAAGTGGAACTTTTCGTGAGAACCAGAAGGTTGATGAGCGCATTATGGATACAGGCGATCTGGAGAAAGAACGCGGAATTACTATTCTGGCAAAACCCACTTCAATTGATTGGGTGCATGATGATATGCGTACACGTGTTAATATCATAGATACACCGGGCCATGCGGATTTTGGTGGTGAGGTTGAACGAATCCTGAGTATGGTAGATGGCGTAATTTTGCTGGTTGATGCAGCCGAAGGCCCCATGCCACAGACAAAATTTGTTACCGCCAAAGCATTGGCACTTGGCCTAAAGCCTGTCGTAGTGATTAATAAGGTTGATAAGCCGGATCGCCGCCCCGATGCGGTTCATGATGAAGTATTTGATCTGTTCGTCAATCTTGATGCCACTGATGATCAGTTGGACTTCCCGACCCTCTTTGCCTCTGGCCGTGATGGCTGGGCGGATTATGATCTGGATGGGCCGCGCAAAAACCTCGACCCGCTTCTGGAAACAATTCTGGATTATTACGACAAACCAACCGTAATGACCAAGGAAAATATTGATACACCATTTTCAATGCTGGCAACTTTATTGGATCGGGATAACTTTTTGGGCCGTGTTATTACGGGCCGCATTGAAACGGGTAAGATCAATGTCAATGACAAAATCAAAGTCCTGAATCAAAAGGGCGAAATAGTTGAAACAGGTCGTGCCAGCAAACTAATGGCTTTTCGCGGTCTTGACCGGGTGCCTGTTGATAGTGCAATTGCCGGGGATATTATCTCTATCGCTGGTCTTTCTGTTGGTACTGTGGCCGATACATTCTGCGCAACTGAAGTTACTGTTCCACTTAAAGCACAGCCCATCGATCCGCCAACATTGTCCATGCGCTTTACCGTTAATGACAGCCCACTCGCAGGCCGTGAAGGTACCAAGGTCACCACCCGCATGATCCGCGACAGGTTGGCACTTGAATCCGAAGGTAATGTAGCCATTAAAATTACCGAAAGCGAAAGCAAGGATGGCTTTGAAGTTGCCGGACGTGGGGAACTTCAACTTGGTGTTCTTATTGAAACTATGCGCCGCGAAGGTTTTGAGCTTTCCATATCCCGCCCCCGTGTGCTTTATAAAACTGATCCTGATACCGGCGAACAGTTGGAGCCATATGAAGAGGCTGTGGTTGATGTGGATGATGAATATACTGGTGTTGTGGTTGAAAAAATGAGCCTCCGCAAGGCTGAAATGACCGATATGCGCCCAAGTGGTGTGGGTAAAACCCGTATCACCTTCCTCGCACCATCACGGGGCCTGATTGGTTATCACGGTGAATTCATGACCGATACCCGCGGTACCGGCCTCATGAACCGCGTATATCACAGCTATGGCCCTTATAAGGGCAAGGTTGAGGGTCGCCGGGTCGGGGTTCTGATCTCCATGGGTGTGGGCAAGGCGGTAGCATATGCCTTATGGAATCTGGAAGATCGTGGTGTGATCATGATTGATCCGCAGGAAGAAGTTTATGAAGGTATGATTATCGGAGAGCATAGCCGGGACAACGACCTTGATGTAAATGTGCTTAAGGGAAAGCAGCTGACTAATATCCGCGCTTCTGGTAAGGATGATGCTATTAAGCTGACAACCCCAAAGAAGCTGACATTGGAACAGGCAATTGCCTATATCAATGATGATGAGCTGGTGGAAGTTACACCGGAAAACATCCGGCTGCGCAAACGCTACCTCATTCCACACGAACGCAAAAAAGCCGCTAGAACCGCTAAATAATTTACCGATTATTAATCTGTCGCCCCTATTCTGTCCATAGTTTTCCATGAATATTATAGGCGGTAGTAATGACACATTTTTTGGTAACTGATGATAATCCTGATGGTTATAAACTTGAGGATATGCTGAGAATTATCCGCAAGGATATTTTTATGCGGACAACAAAAATTCTGGAAGATGAGCGCCCAGAGGCTCAATCCGTGTTGGATAATAACGTCAAAGTTTTGAGCCTGTTAAGCGAAGCCATCGGAATCGCTGAAGACAGTACTGGCATTTTGCAGAAGAGCTTTGGCCCATCCCGTTCTGGCCAACCCCGTATTGGTGTCTAGGTTTAAACACTCCTTTACAACTTGACAAATGCTACCCACTATTGGACACAGTGGTATAGTACAGTCATGAGGAGCCTTTGAAATGGGTCTAACACCCAACATCATTAAAGATAAAGAATATACAGATTTTCTGGAGAGGCTTGCGGATGCGGCTTCGGAAGTCACACTGCCCATGTTTAAGAAGCCTCTTGATGTGGACAATAAGGGCAAAAAGCTTCAACTTAACTATGACCCCGTAACAGAGGCCGACAAACAAGCGGAAAATGCCATTCGCAGACTGATCTCTCAAAATTATCCTGACCATAATATTCTTGGGGAAGAACATGGAAAGAAGCAGAATGGCAAGTCCCCATATACATGGGTCATTGATCCCATTGACGGCACACGCGCCTACATCTGTGGCATCCCTACCTGGGGAACATTGATTGCTTTAAATGATGGAAAACGACCAGTATTGGGTATGTTGGATCAGCCCTACCTTAAAGAACGCTATATTGGCACGCCGGAGGGGTCATTTCTGAACGGAGACAGAATTATCTGTCGGCCCTGTACAGAATTGTCAGAGGCAACAGTTTCAACCACGGACCCAACGCAGTTTTTCGCCTGTTCAGATGATTTGTCCGCCTTCAACAGGGTCGCAGCCAAAGCCCGTTTAGTACGTAACGGCTATGATTGTTATGCCTATGC
>JAGLKS010000100.1 GCA_023140905.1 Alphaproteobacteria bacterium
TGGAAATAGGGAGCTATCCTTATTTCAAAGATGGGGGTTCGGGTGTAAATATTGTCCTTCGCTCTAGCGATGAGGCTGTTTTAGACCGTGTAGTTTTGGAAGTTGAGTATTTGATTTCTTCTCGGAATGCTTCGGTCCTGACCCTAATTTAATAAGCCCCCCCACGGCTGAATACAACTTTTATCGTTCTAATTATGATAACGATGTCATTCCACATAGACCAATTGCGCGAATACCAGCTATCCCAGTAGATGCGCCGCTCGAAGCTTGTATCATTACGACCGCTGACCTGCCATAAGCCGGTGAGGCCTGGGCGCATTCGCCCATATTCTTCTATAGTATCACCAAAAAGCTCTATTTCATTTTCAAGGATAGGACGGGGGCCAACGATACTCATATCTCCTTTTAATATATTCCAAAGCTGAGGCAGTTCATCAATACTAGTCCTGCGCATGAAACGGGCTGTCCTTGTTGTAACGCGAGGATCTGGAACTTTGAGTTTACGGTATTTTTCCCAGTCGGATTTTAGTTCCGGATTTTCTTCCAGCAATTTATCAAGAAGATGGTTTAATCCCGGTTCCATAGATCGTATTTTCCAACAACGGAATTTCCGCCCGTTTTTCCCGATGCGGATGCCATCATAAAAGATAGAGCTGCTTTGTCCTTCTATTTTGAGCATGATAGCGCATGCAAGGATTATTGGGGATAGAAGTGTAATGGCTATTGAGGATAGTGTGATATCCATTAGACGCTTGATAAAAAGCCCCATAGGTGAGGGTGTTGGTCTTTTGGTATGTAAAAGCATGATATCGCAACCAAAGAAATGAGCTGGTTCTGTCTTAAATGTATTTGTATTTGAGGTCGGTGGTACAATTGCATATAAAGCTTCCAGCTCATTTAGTGATTTTACAAGGGTGTCACGCTCAGTGCCGCGGAAGGCTTCCATTGATATAACAAAAAAATTGTCAATGTGTTTGGCTATGTAGGTTTTGTAATCAATGTCTTCTCTGTGAATTTTGATATTTGCGTATTTTCTAGGCAGAGTGTCTAGATTAAACTTTTTGTTTTTCTTGTCACGCAGGAAAACTTTTTTTATGTCGTAGCCCGTATAATGATCTGTCGAAAAAGCATAGAGAATGTTGGTTATTGTATCAATATCACCAATTACAATTACGGGTATTTTCCATATATCTTTTTTACGCGCTAAAATATAAATAATTTGTCGCCCGAACAACGTTAGAAAGAAAACATATACCCAGCATAATGTCAGTAATGCACGCGAGAATGACATATCCAAAGCCATGCGCGTGAAGGCATCAATAATCATAAAGCGGATACATATGGACAGGATAGATTGTACCTGACTCCACCATGGAATACGGCGCGTGTAATGTCCTTCGGAGAAAAACAGAAAGAGGATGATAGGATAAAGCCACAAAAAGAATAAATTACCAATTTGCCCATATTCAGAAAGCGGTTTGTAATAAGCATCAGGATGAATCACATCAGCTAATCCCCACGCTGTGTAAAAAGCGAGGAAGAAAGATAAAATAAGCGCGGCCATATCTGAAAAAAATAAAGCAGCACTCACCTGTTTTTTGACCAGTGGTCGGCTCAGTGGTTGGTGAGGTCTTTTAGAAAGGAATTTATGTAATTTTTTAATCATGGTTTGTCAGAACTTCAGAATCAGAATGTTACTCATAATTGATAATAAGGCACTTAATATGTAGCCTGAACGCAGATCACACTTTACAACCCCGTTGATAAAATAATACCAATAGGTGTAGACATGTTTATATCGGGCTGCGACGCCCTTGAACAGACCAAAACAGCCAACAAACATATATTTTTGTCAGGGCAGTTTATATAGCCTTTATTTTGCGGCCACTTATTTATTAGTTATTGTGGCCTTATTTTTATATATGTGAGGCTCGCGCCACCGGAAATACGCTCCGGTGGTTAAAGCTTCAAGTCAAAGTAGACACGGTGGTAATGTGTTGTTTTATCGGGCGATAGGTGTTTTCGCTGCAATATTTGTGTGTCTTTCTTAAGCGACAAAATGACCATAGAGCCTTTTTCTCCATTTATCGGTTCAACGCTTAAAGTGTCAAGTAACGCAGAATCTGGGAAAGATTTATCTCTTTTCCCATCCCAAGAGGCTTGGGGGAGCTCAACAATAATCAGATTTTCATCATTATCTAACTCAATAGTGAAAGGCGTATCTTCATTGGTATCGAAGGCAACGCGTAGCATATTATCATGTTCACCAATCCTGAAATTAGTAGCGACAACGTGTCCATTGTTATTTGTTCTATCAACAGAGCCATGTCGAGAGCTTGCTTTTGCAGGGGGGGGCGCAGATGACTTTTGGGTAGGTGGAGGCTCATAAATGTCTGGTGGAGGGGTTGGCTGAGGATTAAGTTGTCTTACATCCAATAAAGCATCTTCTGGAAGTAAATCATCCTCAGAACCAATGCCCTCTGTAAGATCCAGAGGAGGGTGTTGTGTGGTTGGTGTTTCCTGCAACAATACCTCTAGTTCTTTAATTAGATTCTGTATATCAGATTCAACTGCGGATAGCCGTACGATAGCTGGCTTGTAGGTTTCGAACTCTTTTCTCAAGTCTAATACGGCATTTTCTACGCGGCCAAAGCGTGAGCCACTATCTTTAATTTTTTCTGCAAACAACGTGTCGTAATTAAGCCCCTTCATTGGACTCAAAGCTGACAGCCCATTAGGCATAATTTCAGGTCTTGCTTGACCGGGCCTTAGTGGTTCGTTATCAAAGCGCGGAGGAAGGGCAATAGGTGTGCCTATAGTGCCGGGTGTGTTGGCTCTATCAATATTTTCGGGAGAATGTTTAGGTGTTGATTCGCTTTTTCCAAGACGTAACATTCCACTAGGACTACATGCTGAAAGTAGACCACAAAATAGCATAAAACATAGACTCAGAGCTATTTTTTTAAGCATAAAATAGTGAACCGATACCCCCGAACGGAGGCGTTAGAACTTAAGAAAGGTACGCAGCAGAAAACACCTAGTAACATAGTATCCTGAATATGTGTGATTCTTCAATAGGATATTTGAATTATTTCATCATAAACATCTCTTAACAGAGATTATTTCTTATACTTTTAAATCATTTGTGAGAAAGGGATTGTATGTTTATTTTGTATCTATAAGATAAAGCAATCTGTTTAATTTTAACCGAGGTTGATATTGTGCGTTGGATTAGGGACGCTATATTTTTAGTCGTGTTAATGACTTTTGTCGCGTCAGGAATGGCTCAGGCGGGAGTTACGACTGTGCAGGCTTTTAATTTTGGTGAATGGTTGTCTTATAATAACGATGCAGAATATGAAATTACAGTGAATACGAGTGGTGGTTATACATATGATCCAGAGGGGTTTGTGATGATAACAGCGCCGCAGGAGGGGATTTATGATATTGATGGTCTGACACCTAATGCGGCTGTTTCGAGTGTTGTTGCGATACAGATTCTAGCCTTGACTTACAGCACCGGAACTTTTCAAATGGATGTTTTCCAAGACTCACACGGTTCAAATGTTGATGGAAGTGGGGTGCTTAGAGTGTGGATTGGCGCTACGGCAAATACGACGGGAAATTCTGTGTCATATAATGATGGCACATATTCCGGTACCGTCCAAATACAGGTAAATTACTAGGGTCTAAACTCACAGTTTTTATACAATTCTGTGACAAAATAAAAGGAAAAAGGAACAATTTTAATGATTAAAAAGAGCTTTATATGGGGTTGCATATTTGTTTGTGTATTCACGATGAGTGTAACTGTGCATAAACAGGCGCGTGCAAATCTGATGATCTTGCCCACAAATGTTGTGTTTGAAGGACGAGAGCGTTATGCAGATGTTATCTTGATAAATAATGGTATTGATGCAAAAAACTATAAGTTGGAATGGACGTATCATAAAATGCTGCCCGAGACAGGAGCGTATGAGCATCTGGAAAATCTAGGGGATGA
>JAGLKS010000101.1 GCA_023140905.1 Alphaproteobacteria bacterium
ACTACGCAGTCGCCGGTTGTGAATTTGATATTGTCATTATCTGCCATTTTTATTATTACCTTTTCTTTTTATTATGTGCGTCCAAGAAACTTTTTTTGCCGAGTTTACCGCTATACTTTTGGAAATTAAGCCAAAATAAAATCACAGAAGAAGGAAAAAAGAAGCAACCCAATATCGTGGCAAAATGGCTACTCCAGACGGTTTTAATTGTTCCTTAGCAACTTGATATGCTGGAGAGTGTACCAAAAAAATCACAAAATTTCAACTATATTGATGTGGAAAACTGTAAAAACTTTACATATCTTAACTTTTCCATGGGTGCATAGTGAGACAATGAGCGACTCAGTCATACTTATAGAGGAAAAAGTGAGGTGTTAAGATTGCTCATGATGATTACAGATTTGATACTGCAAAAACCGCTGGAAGATTATGTATCGTTGTTTGAAAAAGCAACGTCCCGCTCTATGGGATTGTTTTCAGAGGTCATAGATCCAGAGTTTATTTTTGAGGACCCTTACCATAAAATACAAGGCTGTGACGAATTTTCCAAACTAATGCGTGGGCGGTTTCGTTTATATGAAGGCTCTGTCCGGGATAAAAGTTCTTTACATTATCGTATTCATGATTTTTTCTGGGGAAAGCGTGAGGGCGTAGCTTATATGTACTGGAGCATGATTTATCCTGCACGCAGATTTCTGGTAGGTAATGGCAAAAATGCCAAAGATTTAACCTCATTTGATGGTATGAGTGAGCTTTGTTTATCCCAGAATGGAAAGGTTTTATCTCAGCGTGACTTCTGGGGCAAACATGAAAGTTTTAATGTGAAAGGATATAAGGCACTTAAGATGTAGTTGCTTGTCCTTCAATTTTAAATAACATCTGATCTGTATTAATTGTTGCCGTGGCACCAATAGGGAATGTGTATAAATTATCTCCATGACCAAAGGGCATATTATGAAGAATAGGAATATCAAGGCCTTCAGTATGTTCGCGAATGATATCATCTAATGTGTAACCATAAGGGCGGCCTGTATCTTTCATTTTCACAAATTCTCCGAGAACCAGAGCTTTGCATTTATCCAGAACACCAAGGCGGCGTAATTGCATCATCATACGGTCAACGCGGCTAAGCTCTTCGTTACAATCTTCCAGAAATAAAATTGCACCATCGTAAAAATCATCCGGCAATGTGTGTGGCAGATATTGAAACAAACTTAAGTTTCCACCTACGAGATGTCCGGTTGCCTGACCTTCTCTGAGAATATTCTCGGAAGCGAATGGATAGCTCATATCCTCTTTTCCTGCCAAAAGCGCGAGTAGGTGTTCTATCTGCGTTTTGTTATGCCGGTGCAGATTTCTATAGACAGGGCCATGGAAGGTTATAATTCCGGTATGAGCATAGATTGCATTGAGCAGAGTTGTTGAATCGCTAAAACCAATAACCGGTTTTGGTGGTTGTTTATCACGTTTCAGCGGTTCGAATTTTAGGCCGTCTAGTAAGTGTAGACAGCGGTTTCCACCTCCTGCTACCCAAAGAGCATCGATATCTTCACGTTGCCATAATCCTTGGAA
This sequence comes from Alphaproteobacteria bacterium, assembly GCA_023140905.1. Classification (GTDB taxonomy): domain Bacteria; phylum Pseudomonadota; class Alphaproteobacteria; order Micavibrionales; family Micavibrionaceae; genus UBA1672. The sequence continues at coordinate 1,573 of JAGLKS010000101.1, forward strand.
AGCAAGCGTTTTTTGTAAAACGCTTCCAGCGCTTTGATGTTCACGCTCATGAGTTTGCGGGTGGATGAAAGTTTCATAGCCAAGGCTTTTCATATACTCATCAGAGTGTTTTATATTCTCAGAATCAACCCAGCTTGAAGGCGAAAAAACACCAATTTTACTGCCTTCCTTTAAAGATTGTGGGATAATAGTATGTCGGTGTGATAAGGGCGGATTATTTTTGCTCATATCAGGAGGCTTTCTTTTTATCGGGCGCGGTGTTCTGCTCTCTTTGTAATTCTACCGTATCTTGCTCTGTAGTATGAGCAGCATACCATTGCGACTTTGTTTTTACATGAGTTGTTTTTTTCTGCTCTTTTTCTAGGCTTTGCTTAACCGAGGAATAATAGCCACCTAATACTTGAGGTGTAGCATCACCGCATTCGATAATCTTATATTTTGTTGTATTATCGTTGTGATCTATGTGATGTGGAAAAGCTATGCTGATATGGTCATAATTAGCAAAAACGGGCTTTAAAATGTTCATCGCCGCTTTTCTAATTTTATCTTCTTTCGCATGACCGGTGAGGACGAAGTTAAATTGTATGTAGGACATGCTATCTTCATAGCCATGGCGCAGCATGAAATCTATAATAGGACCGTTTAGTGTTTTGTTAAGCTCATTAATAAAAACGTTAAAGAATGAGGGGAAATACATATATCCATCTTCGCCGATTAGATGATCTGATTTCCGTCCTTCCAGAGATTTGATCTTTTGTTTTTCGTGATCGCAGTTGATAATTCGGCCCATATCCTCAATTTTATATCGTATGAGTGGAAAGGCTGTTTGCTGATAAGTTGTTACTAACAGACCGTTATCAGGGCTTTGCTCAAGGTAAACTAACTCATCAAGAACATCATAATCATGACTGCTTAATGCGGATTGATGAGCTATCATACCACATTCGCTTGCACCGTAGCTGCATTGAATGTCGCTATTGGGGAACATTGTCTGGATAAAATATTTACTACAGTCGAGGAGAAATTCTCCGCTGACATTAATATAAGGCAGGCTCTCATAGATAGGGCGATTATTTATATGCATAATTTCAGCTACGCGCTGTAGGGCGTGAGGTGATATGATAAGCATTGCTGCTTTTGTTCTTTTAAGCGTCAATAAAAGCTCATCAACATTTTCTATGGTAAGGTCTTTATAGGGCAGCATTGTAAAGCCGAAAACTCGGTTTAATACTTTGTTATACTTGGTTAGGTCATTTGTAAAATAAGTATTATCAGGCATAAAGGCTACATAGCTTTGACCGCGTTTCCAGCCATTTTTCTCTAATGCGTGGAGAATACTTTGTACGTAAATCAAGGTGTCATGATGATCCATCCGGCGCAAGACAGACTCTTGAAAGCCTCCAAGTGAGAGCGCGGTTGTAAAATCTTTATCAAAGATAGCACGTTTCAATAATTTCCACAGCGAAGACGGCTTTTGTGAAATATCCTCGGATACGGCTTCTTTGCTTTCTTGCTCTTTGATTAGCGTATCAGAATGGAAGTCATTATTATATTTGGCTATGCTGAGTTTATCTATGGCAGGAAGATGGCTGAATGCATAATAAAATTCCTCATCTGCGAAGTATTTTTCGCTTTCGAGGAAGCTGTCATATTTGTCCTTATAGTAAGGACAATGCACGTTGGCATGACGAATAATTTCCGTTAGCCGCATTCTCCGTGACTTACTAGATTTTCGCCAAGATCTTTTTTGCCCCAACCTTTTTTGCAAGACAGGCAGAGTTAAACCGTAACTAAGTGCTGCGTGTATGATACTCATAAAAGAATAACCGCTCTTTTATATATGTTATTTGTTGTTGTATGCTTGTTACAGCAAAAAATTAGCCATCCAGATTGATTTGCCGAATAAGTTCTTGCAAGATTTCTTCAGCTTGCATGTTTGCTATTTGGCATGTCCCTGCGGCGTGATGGCCACCACCGCCATTCCAGAGCATTAGATCACCGATATCAGTCATACTGGAGCGATCAAGAATAGATTTCCCAGTTGCAAATACCGTGTTTTGTTTGTTTTTCCCCCATAACACATGAATTGAGATATTGCATTGCGGGTATAAAGCATAAATCATAAAACGGTTTGTTGACCATATTGTTTCTTCTTTACGTAAATCCAGAACAACTAGATTTTTATAAACTTTACTGCAACGTTTTATTTGTTCGCGGCTTTTGGTTTGATGTTCAAAATACAAATCAACGCGTTCTCTCACATCAGGTAATTCGAGAATTTTATTAATGTCGGAATGATTACGGCAAAAATCAATCAACTTCATCATAAGTTGGTAATTGGAAATATTGAAATCACGGAAGCGGCCTAATCCTGTGCGGGCATCCATAATAAAACTAAGGAGAACCCATCCTTCAGGAGAAAGGACTTCTTCTTTTGTGAATTGTGCGGAGTCTGCTTTATCAACAGCTTCCATCATGTCATCTGAAACTCTGGGGAAGGTTTTTTTCCCACCGAAATAATCATAAACAACACGTGCAGCAGATGGAGCATTAGGGTCTATGACATGGTTATGAGGTCGTCCTTCTATGCGCGTTATTTCACTGGCGTGGTGGTCAAAGGAAAGAAACGCATTTTCAACGTAAGGCAAATTTGTTGAGATGTCGTCTTGACCAACATCAATAAGACCATCTTGCATGTCTTTAGGATGCGCGAATAATATATCATCAATCAAGCCTAGCTCTTTTAGCAAAATTCCGCATACAAGCCCATCCATATCACTTCGCGTTATTAGGCGATATTTTTTACCGGGTTGCGGCATAATTTTGTCAGCGTGTTGAGTCATAAGTGAGCCTTTCCAGATAACAGATTCCCCGTTGATAAAGGGGTTAGTAAGAGTTAAACATAAAACATATTAAGATAAATAACAGCGCTATTGACCTTTTA
>JAGLKS010000102.1 GCA_023140905.1 Alphaproteobacteria bacterium
GAGCAATCCCTTCAAGCTCGTCAAACTCAGGTGCAGAGAACGGGAAACGGTATTCCAGATCAATTGTTCTGTCTGAATAATGAGCTAGATCTTCTTTTGGCACATCTAGGAAATTCAGTTCTGATTTTGGAATACCTACAGCTTCCCAAAACTTGGTACGTTGCTCTACCCAAAAGTCAAACCACATTGGTACTTCGTCTTCTTCACAGAACCACTCAAGCTCCATTTGCTCAAATTCACGACTACGAAAAACAAAGTTACGTGGTGTAACCTCATTACGAAAAGCTTTACCGACTTGAGCAATACCAAAAGGAACGCGCGCGCGACTCGAATCAATCACATTTTTGTAGTTAAGAAAAATACCTGCGCATGTCTCAGGACGTAAATAAGCTTTGTTCTCGTCTCCGGCAGTAGCCCCGACATACGTGTGGAACATCATATTAAACTGGCGCGGCTCGGTGAGGGTACCCGGTATCTTAACATCCGGCCCTACAACTGAGGCATAAAGATCAGCATCAATCTGATCTAACATCGTTTTCTCAAAATCATCTGCACTTTTACCTTTTGCGAGCTTTTTTAAACGCTTTTCAATTTCATTATCTTCAGCATCTTTATCAAAAGCATAGCTAAAACCTTCGCCATCTTTTGGGACAAGAACAAATACGTGATCGGCACGGTATCTCTTTTTTGACTCGCGGCAATCCACCATAGGATCACAAAAACCACCAACATGGCCGGACGCTTCCCAGCAAGTCGGGTTTTGGATAATAGAAGAATCAACACCAAAAATGTTAATTGGATTGCCGTCTGAACCGATTGGCGGGGTTAGAACCATTTCTTTCCACCAGCGGTCCCGCAAGTTGTTTTTCAACTCAACCCCAAGCGGACCGTAATCCCAGAACCCGTTTAACCCGCCATAAATATCAGAGGCAGCAAAAATAAATCCACGTCGTTTACATAGGGATACAATATCTTTCATCAGTCAAATTTCCATTTTTTCTTTAGAGTTATAGTAATCTAACTTAAGAATAATATAAAAAACAACCTTAACCTTACTAAAAATGATCAAGTATAGTAATTTGTTTTAAGAACTGCCCATCCTCTACACCGTCATTGCCTGAATTTTTACTCTAAAAATTTCTAAGGCAATCCATAGACTGCATGGATCCCCCTAGAATTTGCTTACACAAATTCGGAGGATGACGATTGTGCAATTCTTAAAACAAATTACTATATCTTTAACTTAAAAGTATTTTTAAACAAATAATCAATACCGGAACTATAATAACCGATAACGATACTACATAGTATACAGCGTGCTCTTACTTTAAATATTTATGAATAAATAACAATTATTTGATAGTTTTACTTTGTATAAACAAGTAATAACAGTTAACCAGTTGTTAAGCTATTTTCTATTTTTCTTGACTTCATCTTCCCTAACACAGTAAACTGACAGTATAGAAAGGAGTATAGAGCGGTGAGTGATGATTACAATGGTCCTATTGGCGATGGTCCTATTAGCGGCAATCACAAGGATAAGAATTTTGAGTTTTCTGCTGCGGCTCGTGCTAGACGTAAGTATAATAGTGGACGCGATGACTCCATCGGATCCCATTTGCCTTCTTCCCACTGGGATCCACTAAAAGAAGCAGCCGTATCACAGACAAAGGCTGGAATACAGGACATAAAAGGATTTATGTCAAGGATAATATACATAATAGGAGCGACCGCGCAGGGGTTTAACAACATTCTTTCTTATGGAATAGCAGGTTACGATTATGAATTCCCGCAATAATTAATTGTACTTGTTAAAACTACGAAATAAAAAGTTTTAAAAAAGAGGCCATAAATAGAGCCTTTGAAGTTTGGGAAAAATAAAAAAGAGAGAAAAATCTCTCAACTGGTTGAAAAAGCGCTTTAAAATAAAAAATATAAATAAGCGCGAAATATAAAAAAGGTGCTTTAGGTGTTAAAACCTGAACACCTTATTTTATTTTCATTCACAGCACCTAAGAATTTTGTTAAACATGGAAAGACTAAATCTACTTCCCAAAAAATTCATATAGACAGGTGCCACAAAATGAGCAAACAAACCACACAAAGAAAGATTACGCTCGAAGACATTAAAAACCATCAAAAAGATGATGAGCCACTTGTTTGTTTAACAAGCTATACAGCGCCTATGACCAGAATTTTAGACCCACATTGCGATATGTTGCTAGTCGGAGATTCTTTAGGAATGGTCGTTTACGGTATGAAAAACACATTATGCGTAACGCTGGATATGATGGTTAATCACGGAAAAGCTGTGATGCGCGCTGCCAGCCATGCTTTTGTGGTCGTGGATATGTCTTATGGCACATATGAAAATGATCCTGCTATTGCCCTCGAATCAGCCAAACGCCTTATGGGAGAAACCGGCTGTAACGCGCTGAAACTTGAGGTAACCAAAGCTCTAGCGCCTACTATAGAGCTTTTAGCGGCTAATGATATTCCTGTACAAGCCCATATCGGCTTATGTCCCCAAAGCATTGAGAAAGAAGGTGGCTACAAGATCAAAGGAAAAACCAACCACGAGATATCAAATCTTATTGATGATGCGTTGGCTTGCGAAAAAGCCGGTGCTTTCAGTGTATTAATTGAAGGAACCAAGGAAGCCGCCTCGCGTGAAATCGCCACCTCTGTGAATGTTCCCACTATAGGCATTGGCGCTTCCCCTGCTTGTGATGGACAAATATTGGTAGTTGATGACATGCTAGGTATGATTACCGGTCACACACCTAAATTTGTAAAGAAATACGCACAACTATCCGACGTTATTAGTGAGACTGTAAGTAAATACGCCACTGATGTACGCGCTCGCAAATTCCCGGATGAGAATTATGTTTATTAAGGATAAAGATAAAACCATGAAAATAGCCAGAACAATCGAAGAGCTAGACGCATTTAGGGAAAAGCTTGGCGAAGGAACACTAGCTTATGTACCAACAATGGGCGCACTGCATGATGGACACTTATCGCTTGTACGTTTAGCTAGGAAAAAATGCGATTACGTTGCAGTTAGCATATTTGTAAACCCAACTCAATTTGCACCCGATGAAGATTTCAATTCCTATCCCCGCACTGAAAAAGAAGATGCGAAGAAACTTGAAGCTGAAGGCGTAGATATTCTCTTCTTGCCAACTGAAAACGTTATATACCCTGAAGGAAAAGATTTAGATATCAAGGCCGGAAACGTAGCTGAAGGACTAGAAACAACCTTCCGCCCCGCTTTCTTTGATGGTGTTGTAAATGTTGTTAACCGCCTGTTTAATGCCGTTAAGCCGGATATTGCAGTGTTCGGCGAAAAAGACTTTCAGCAATTGCAGGTCATTACGCAAATGGTTGAGAATGAAAGCATACCTATCAAGATTATCGGAGCACCAACGGCCCGCGATGAAAACGGCTTGGCTCTATCTTCACGGAATTTATATTTAAGTGAAGACGAACTGGTTATTGCTCGTAAATTAAATATTGCTTTGCGCGAAGCTGCCAAGACAGGTGATTTAGAAGCCACCGGAAAAGCTTTGCTTGATTACGGATTTGATAAAATTGACTATGTTGAGACACGCTGGAACAGGGTTTTAGGCGCTGCATGGCTCGGTAAAACACGCTTGATTGATAATATTGCAATAGATGAAAAAGTTGCTGCGGCAGCTCAATAGACCTTTTTTCCTGTTCAATAGGTCTTTTCCCTATTAAGTAATTGATTTTGTTACGGTTTTGTGCCTTGGGGTGGAATTTGTCAATGCTGCTGTGCACAAAGTTTGTATAGTTTGTTTGTAGAGATATGCAGAAATCTTAGTGTTTCGGCTAACTTTTTGGCCAATTTGGGTGTTTTCTTTTTCGCGCTTGTTGTCATCATTCATGGGGATTATTATAGGAGGTAATTCCTATAATGTCAAATAGTTTGTATCTGTAAGATAATAGTGGTTACACTCAAGAATAGTACAGAAGGTAATTGAAAATATGTTAGTTAAGTGTATTGGGAATTCTCTAAGTCACCTAGGTGATGAGCGCGCAAAGAAAGCATATGAAAGAACTGTTCACCAAGAGAAAGTATGGCTTGAAATTGGTGAAGAGTATCATGTGTACGGGATATCTTTTGAAAATGGAGAGAATCTGCCATACTTTCTTGTATGCGAAGATGGTGACGAATTCCCCCAACCACATTTAGGAGATTTTTTTGAAATAATAGATGGAAACATCCCTTCTGATTGGATGTTTACAACAATAGCTAATAATGTTGGTGAACTGTCTTTTCTTCCCAAAAAATGGGCGTTAGACACCGGTTTTTTAGAAAAGATAGTTGATAAAGAGCCTGCGGCGTTGGATTATTTTTTATACTTGAAAAGCTTATATACCACTTAAAAAATATCAGGGGTGGAATAAATGGGGCTAACCGTAAAATTTATAGACATGAGAAATGAGCTTGTAGGATATTTAGAAGGGTTAGCCAATCCTTCTTACCAACAGGCCTGCTGGGTTGATGGGAATTGTCCAAAGGGCATTGAGCATGATGAATTTGATTATGTAGTCCACTTCTTATTTGATGACACTACTTTGTCATCTGATGCAGAAAAATGGGTGGGATTATGTTTACGTAACAATCAAGAGGCTGCGGCAATTAAGAATATCTGTATAAAAATCGATACTATTTTTCAAAAGTATGGTTATGAACTAACTGATGCTGAATATATTACATTACCAGAATGGCAAACAGTTGTTGATACGACAATCTCTGCTTTAGAATATTTTAAATGAGTGAAACTCCACAGGGCAAAGCCCCGCTTAGCAGAGCTTCCTAAATTTTTTAACCCGCAGCTTGCTCGCTTACAGCTTCATCATATTCATCATCGAAATCAACAGGACCTGAGTCTAAACCTTTGGCATCAACATCGCGGTCAACAAATTCGACAATAGCCATTGGCGCTGCATCTCCATAGCGAAAGCCTGCTTTCAGGATACGCACATAACCACCGGGACGATCTGCATAACGTTCAGCCAATACATCAAAGATTTTCTTAGCTTGTTCTTCATCACGCATTTTAGAAATAACCTGACGGCGTTTCGATAATGCTTTTTCAGGATTAGCTGCTGCTTGCTTACCCATTGTAATAAGCTTTTCAACATAAGGACGAAGCTCTTTAGCTTTAGGCAAAGTCGTTTTGATTTGCTCATGCTTAACCAGAGAAGCAGACATGTTTGCCAACATTGCCTTACGGTGACTGGTTGTGCGGTTTAGTTTACGTTGTTTGATACGGTGTTTCATCGTATTAAGTCCTTTCTCTTAGCTTCTCTCTTTCAATCGTGTCTGCGTTACTTGTCGTTTACGTATAAGAATACGCGTCACTTCTCGTTTCTAGTCACGCTTAAAAGCGATCGCTAATACCCCGTTTGGGCAATTGCGGCCTCACGTATGAGAACCATGGAATAAACCAAGCCTGCACAAATATATAGTTTTGTTACAAGCCCGGTGCAGCCACTACGGCCTATCTATCGTTTAGTATTGTTGGTCATCAAGCTTCTTGGCCAGATCTTCAATATTTTCCGGAGGCCAACCTTCAACTTGCATACCAAGATAAAGCCCCATTGACTGCAATACTTCTTTGATTTCGTTCAAAGATTTGCGGCCAAAGTTTGGTGTACGAAGCATGTCACTTTCACTTTTCTGCACAAGATCACCAATATAAACGATATTATCGTTTTTCAAGCAATTTGCAGAACGTACTGAAAGCTCAAGCTCTTCAACTTTCTTAAGTAGATTTTTGTTGAATGGCAGCTCTTCTTCTTCCTCTTTTGCTTTAATATCTTCAGGCTCATCGAAGTTAACAAAGACGTGAAGCTGATCTTGCATAATACGTGCAGCAAACGCTACAGCATCTTCCGGTGTTAGAACACCGTTAGTCTGAACAGTTAGTGCCAGTTTGTCATAGTCTGTAATTTGACCAACACGTGTGTCAGTAACTTCGTATGTTACTTTGCTTACCGGTGAAAATACTGAATCGATAGGAATCATGCCTACCGGACATTCTTCTGGACGGTTCATTGCCGCTGGACAATACCCTTTGCCAGTATCAACGGTCATTTCCATGTTCAGCTTTGCGCCTTTATCAAGTGTGCAAACAATCAAATCAGGGTTCATGATTTCAATATCTGCGCCTGCCTCGATTTGCGCTGCCGTTACTTCACAAGGACCTTCTGCGATTAGACGCATTTTTCTAGGGCCTTCTGCGTGCATGCGCACAGCCAAAGCTTTCAAGTTCAAAATAATGTCTGTAACGTCCTCACGTACACCTTCAATCGAAGAAAATTCGTGAAGCACGCCATCTATCTGAACAGCTGTTACAGCTGCTCCTTGCAATGATGATAACAAGATGCGGCGTAACGCATTTCCTAGCGTAAGACCAAAGCCACGCTCCAATGGTTCTGCAACAATCTGACTAACATTTGAACGTCCGGTTTCAACAACATCAAGTTTTTGAGGTTTAATCAACTCTTGCCAGTTTTTCTGTATCAAGGTGAACTCCTATATGTCTAAAAATTAATTTTATTTCAAAAGAGCAAGCTGTTCTCGCTCTTTGTTTACAGCTTCACACAGCTTATACACGGCGGCGTTTAGGCGGACGACATCCATTATGTGGAATGGGGGTAATGTCCTTAATCGATTTAACTGTAAAACCGATTGACTGAAGAGCACGCAAAGCAGATTCACGGCCAGAGCCGGGACCTTTCACGCGAATATCCAGTTCTTTCATACCGTGTTCCTGCGCCTTACGGCCAGCATCTTCTGCCGCCATCTGAGACGCATACGGTGTTGATTTACGGGAGCCTTTGAACCCCATCGTGCCTGAAGAAGACCAGGACACAACATTACCTTGCTCATCAGAAATCGTTACAAGCGTATTGTTGAACGTAGAGTTCACATGCGCGATACCGGAAACGATATTCTTTTTCTCTTTTCTTTTAGTTTTTGGCTTAGCCATATCTCATGTCCTCCTTATTTCTTCTTGCCGGCGATTGCTCTTGCTGGACCTTTACGTGTACGCGCATTGACATTTGTTCTTTGCCCACGTACGGGAAGACCATTTCTATGGCGAAGACCTCGGTAACACTTCATATCCATCAAACGTTTGATATTCATAGATATCTCACGACGAAGATCCCCTTCGATTTTATAACTGCCATTATCGATTTCACTACGGATAGCATTTAATGTGTCTTCATCAGCTTGTCCCATGCGCATTTGCACATCGACACCTAGCTTTTCACAGATTTTAAATGCGGTGGTGCGCCCAATTCCATGAACATAAGTCAGAGAAATCGGAATGCGCTTATTGTCTGGTACATTGACCCCAGCAATACGTGCCATTGGTTTTTCCTTTCTATATTTTCAGAAGATCGTGCTTTTCTCTAAAACATCAGAGTTTATAGCCCTTTTCTTCAACCAAACCGTTTCAGCTCCGCTCGTTACACTTCCACTGAGCCAGTTTGTAAACGTATTAACCCGCAATCGGGATTTGGCGCATTATAAGCAGCAATGCGCGCACGTCAACAAAATTATGACAAAATCATTGTTTTTTGTGTATTTCTCTCATTTTTTAAGACAAAGTCTTATGGCGCACCTAAAATAGATTCAATCTCAGCTGTAACATCTTCGATCGGAAGCATACCGTCCACTTTGCGTAAAACGCCTTTTGCTTCATAATAAGGAAGCAACGGTGCTGTTTGAGTTTCATACACATGAAGACGATTTCTCAATACTTCTTCACTATCATCGCTCCTGGCTCCACCGGTTTCATCTATTCTTGATCTAATACGATCAATCAAGATGTCATTGTCTACTTCAAGAACAACAACATGATCAATGCTACGGGACATATGACTCAACATAACATCAAGTGCTTTAGCTTGCGGAAGAGTCCTTGGAAAACCATCAAGAATAAAACCGCGCTCGCACTCAGGCTGACTGATACATGTACCGATAATTTCGATAATGATATCATCGGAAACCAACTCCCCGGCAGCTATAATCGCTTTGAGCGTATGACCAAGCGTACTCTCACTGGCAACTTCAGCACGTAACATCTCTCCGGTAGAAAGCTGTTTAAGCTTGTAGTTATCCTGAACAATTTTTGACTGCGTGCCTTTTCCTGCTCCAGGTGGTCCAAATACAATAATATTCATAAATCAATCTCCTTGAGTTAAACGATACTATTCATATGATTTTGTTCTATCGCCTTTTGCTTCGTCCTCGCAATTTAGTTTTCTTCACCAGCCCTTCATATTGATGCGCAATCATATGCGAGTGAATTTGCGCCACCGTATCCATCGTAACGCTTACGACAATGAGCAAGCTTGTACCACCAAAATAGAACGGCATTGAATATTTTGAAATTAAAAATTCCGGCAATAAACAAATGAAAATCAGATAAACAGCTCCAATCGAACTAATACGCGTAAGAATGTAGTCGAGGTGATCTGCTGTATTCTTACCCGGCCTAATGCCTGGGACAAAGCCACCATATTTGCGCAACGTTTCTGCATTTTCTTCAGGATTAAACACAATCGCAGTATAGAAGAAACAGAAGAATGCAATCAAAAGCCCATAAGTAATCATATACACAGGCTGTCCATGTTGTAGGTAGCGTGTTACATCTGACCAAAAATCACTTCCGCTTAATCCGGCAAATTTAGCTATTGTCAAAGGCATCAGCAATAATGATGACGCAAAGATCGGAGGAATAACTCCTGCTGTATTAATTTTTAATGGAATATGATTGGTTTGTCCTTGCGACACTTGATTTCCGACCTGACGCTTTGGATATTGAACTATAACCCGTCGATACGCCCGCTCGACATAAACAATTAAAGCTATAACGGCAACAACCATCACTATCAAAAGAAGAAGCGTAAAGACGCTGAATGTGCCCTGCCGCGTCAATTCCAGCATTGAAGCCACAGCTCTTGGAAGACCCGCAACAATACCGGCAAAAATGATAAGAGATATCCCGTTTCCTACTCCACGGCTGGTAATTTGTTCACCAAGCCACATCAGGAATATCGTTCCCCCAACAATAGTAATCACTGTTGAAATACGAAAGAACATGCCCGGATCTATCACAGCCGTTCCGCCTTGACCTTGCATTGCTTCAAGGCCGACCGCTAAACCGTAAGCCTGCATAGTCGCCAGTAATACTGTTAGATAGCGCGTATATTGATTAATTTTCATACGCCCTACTTCGCCTTCTTTCTTGAGTTCTTCAAGATTTTTAGACATCGACGTAGCTAACTGCATGATAATAGACGCAGAAATATAAGGCATAATATTCAGCGCAAAAATTGTCATACGCGACAAAGCTCCACCGGAGAACATGTTAAACATATCCAGAATACCGCCGCCTTTTGATTCGAAAATCTCTGTCCATATGACAGGATCGATTCCCGGAATAGGAATATAGGTTCCCAAACGGTAAACAATCAACGCTCCCAATACGAAGAGTATCCGCTGTTTTAACTCTGTGGCTTTAGCTAAAGCGCCCCAATTCGCGTTTTTTGCAAGCTGTTCTACGGCAGATGCCATAACATTAATTCCTTATATTTATAAAGTCTTTACTTAATTTTTTGTAGATCGGTTATTTTTAAAGAAAACAAAGGCCTTACACAAGCCCTTATATACTTAAACTCTGAGCACACACACTGTTTTTTGTTTCACCAGTTATTGCAACGTTTTTGCACACCTCTATATTCCTGAGGGCTGTCAATCTTTGCCTGAGCTGCATTAAGCTGAATCATTGACTGATTTTCAAATATACGAAACTCGTTTTCAAAATAATTAATGATAGACTGTTTAACTTTCCTGACTTCTTCTTGTGTATTTACCGGAGAAAATATCGGAACTGTACGTGCGATTTTCCCCAGATATGAAGCATATTTGCCTACATTTCTTTTATGAAAGTCATAGACTACTTTTAAATGGCGCTTTTCGTGACGGTGAATTTCATTATATTCGCAACTCCCCTTTTTATAATTAGTAGGTAAGTAGAGTTTTGGTGCGGCATAAAAATACCCATTCACTCTTTCCAGATTAACGCAGTAATGATTCTCATCAATTTTTTGTACGCTAAATTTGTAATTTAATTTGGTATAAATTTCAGATTGATCCACAAACCCCAGAATCTGGCTGTTACCGCGGTGATGGCCAAGAACATAATCGGAAAAAGAATCGCTCGTTCCCTTGAACGTTCTGGTCTTGACAAGTTTCCCTTTAATGCTGGTCTGAATCTGATGGCGTGGACAACGCTTTGATGAAGCACAAGACGGAACAGAAAACAAAGCTGAGACAATAATTGTTACAATAAATATAGCTAAAACGCGCATTTGTAACCTTATTTACTTTTCACCGCGCTTTTTGACCGGTGCAACAACTTTCTCGATTAACTCAACCTTACCACCGGCTTTTTCGATTTGCGCTAACGCACCTTTAGTTACTTTAGAAACTTTAAGGTTCAATTTTGCCTTTAGCTCACCGGTCGCCAGAATTTTGATACCGTCGCGTTTACGGCGGACAACGCCCGCAGCAACCAAAACATCTTCATCAATTTGCTTCTTAGTATCGATCTTCTTTGTGTCAACTGCATGTTGCAATTTCACTAAAGTAAGCTCTGCATATTTTGTTGCAAATTTAACATTGCTAAAACCAAATTTTGGCAAGCGTTGATACAAAGGCATTTGACCACCTTCAAAACCTTTAATCGCTACACCTGAGCGTGATTTCTGACCTTTTTGACCTGAGCCACAAGTTTTACCTTTGCCTGAGCCAATACCACGACCAACACGCATACACGCCTTAACGGAGCCTGCTTTAGGTTTTAGTTCATTTAGTTTCATCGGATTATTTCCTTTTTATTCTTCTTAAGGTTAAGGCAACTAAGCAGCGTCGTTTTCAACCTTAACCAAATGGCTAACTTTATTAATCATACCACGCACAGACGGTGTATCTTCAAGCTCACATGTGCGATGCATTTTATTCAAACCAAGACCAATAAGAGTCGCTTGCTGGTAATCTTTACGACCAATCGGAGAACCGATTTGTGTTACGCGAATTGTTTTACCTACTGGCTTTTTCCTAGCTTTTGGAGCTTTTTTAGCTACCGGCACTTTCTTTGTTTCAGTTTTAGCTGCCGTCTTTTTAGCTGGCACTGCTTTTTTTGCGGGTGCCTTTTTAGCTGCTGGAGCTTTCTTAGCCGGTGCTTTTTTAACTTTTTTCTCTTCAGCCATAACTCTTGTCCCTTATGGTTAAATCCTAATCTTTGTTACTATTCGTCAGTTTCAACAATGCCTGCAATTTCCTGCACTTCGCGATTTGAAACAATTTCGCTTACACGTTTATTACGGCGTGTTGCTACATGACGTGGACTTTGCGTATTTTTAAGCGCAGCAAATGTCGCATTCACCATACTATATGGATTGTTAGAACCAATTGCTTTAGCAACAATGTCCTGAATACCCAAAGCTTCAAACACAGCACGCATCGGACCACCGGCAATAATTCCCTTGCCCGGAGGAGCCGAACGCAAGAACACTTTCCCAGCCCCGTCTTTGCCATGCACATCATGGTGCAGTGTCCGGCCCTCACGAAGAGGGACACGAATCATTTTACGTTTGGCATGATCTGTTGCTTTCTTGATAGCTTCTGGAACTTCCTTAGCTTTACCGTGACCGTAACCAACACGGCCTTTACCGTCACCAACGATAACCAATGCAGCGAAGCCAAAGCGTCGTCCACCTTTTACAACTTTCGCAACGCGGTTGATACCAACCAAACGTTCGATAAATTCCGGCTCTTCGCGACGATCGCGATGCTGTTCTTGTTGTCCACGTGCCATAGTTCTTTAATCCTTTTTCCCTTGAAAATCCTGCCCTCTAAAAATCCAGGCCGCCTTCGCGTGCGCTTTCAGCCAAAGCTTTAACACGACCATGATAGATATAACGGCCACGGTCAAATACCACTTTTGTCACACCGTTTTTCTTGGCACGCTCAGCTACTAATTTACCAACTTCTTCTGCTGCAGTAACATTTGAGCCACTTTTAAGCTTCTCTTTCAGCTCTTTTTCAAGCGAAGATGCAGCGGCTAATGTTTTGCCATGGATATCATCAATCACTTGCGCATAAATCTGCTTACCTGAGCGGAAAACGCTAAGGCGCGGACGAGTTTCACGATTTCCAACGCGATCAATATTAACGCGGCGAAGTTTATTTCGTGTTCTATAATTACGGCGCTGCGCCGGATTTGTTTTTGTCGATGCTGCTTTTGCCATCTTCTTAACTTCCTATTACTTTTTCTTACCTTCTTTGCGCAGGATATATTCATCTGCATAACGAATACCTTTACCTTTATAAGGTTCAGGTTTTTTAAACGCTCTAATTTTAGCGGCTGTCTCTCCAACAAGCTGTTTATCAATCCCTGACACTGTCAGTTCAGTTTGCTTTTTAATAACAAGAGTTACATCTTCAGGAACATCAAAGAGCACCTCGTGAGATAAACCCAACGACAGAACCAGCTTATTACCTTGCATTTTTCCACGATAACCAACCCCATGGATTTCAAGCTTTTTCTCATAGCCCTGACTTACACCAACGCATAGATTATTCACCAGTGTGCGCATAGTCGGCCAGATCTGCTGTGCAAATTTAGCCTTTGACTTCGGTGCAAACGTAATTACTTTGCTTGTTTTGCCGTCATCATTGGCAGCATCTTCAAGCTTCGCACTTACTTCATCATGAATGTGCATAGTAAGCTCACCCAATTTGCCTTTTACTTTAATATCCTGACCATCCAGCTGAACGTCTACACCTTCGGGAACGGTTACAGGATTTCTTCCAATACGTGACATTTTTTTTCCTTATTCTTACTCTATGCTTTTAAGCAGATCCTAGAAGACCTGACAAAGCACCTCTCCTCCAACGTTAGCAGCTCTAGCTTTATGCTCTGCCATAACACCTCGTGGAGTGGAAACTACCAAAATTCCCAAACCATTTAAGAAACGCGGCATAGCTTTAACACCGGAATAAACACGGCGTCCAGGTTTTGATACGCGATCAATCTGGCGGATTACTCCACGGCCTTCCGAATATTTAAGCTGAATAGCAAGCGTCTTTTTGTTATTGCCTGTATCTTCAATTTCATATCCGCGAATAAAGCCCTCATCCTTCAAAACATTACATACATTTTCATGTAGTTTTGAAAAAGGACATTCCACGATTTCTTTTCCGGCTTGCTGCCCATTACGAATACGAGTTAACATATCACCAAGGGGATCGTTCATTGACATATTAAAATCCTCCTTCTTACCAGCTTGACTTTGTTACGCCCGGCAACTCACCACGAGATGCTAGGTCTCTCAACGCAATACGTGAAAGATTAAACTTACGATAATAAGAACGCGGACGACCGGTTAGAGCGCATCTGTTACGCATTCTTGTCTTGGATGAAGCACGAGGCAATTCAGCCAATTTAAGAACAGCCTGAAAACGCTCTTCAGCGGGAATAGACCGATCTTTAATAATCGCCTTAAGCTCAGCGCGTTTCTTCGCATAGCGCCCAACGAGCTTTTTGCGCTTTTTCTCTCTTTCTATCATACAGACTTTTGCCATGGTTTAGCTCTTTCTTTCCTTGCTTGCTTTAGTCGTCGTTCTTACAAATTCTAGTTCTTGAAGGGCAATTTGAAGCCGCGCAATAATTCTTTTGCTTCTTCATCATTTGCCGTTGTTGTACAAATTATGACATCCATTCCACGAATTTTATCAACTTTATCATAGTCAATTTCCGGGAAGACTATATGTTCTTCAATGCCCATTGCGTAGTTACCGCGACCATCAAAACTTTTGCCTTTAATTCCGCGAAAGTCACGAATACGCGGCATAGCGATTGTTACCAGACGATCCAAAAATTCATACATGCGGTCACCGCGCAATGTTACTTTTGTACCAATGGCCTGCCCTTCACGAATTTTGAAAGACGCATTGGATTTGCGGGCTTTATTGACAACCGGCTTTTGACCTGCGATCAGCTCAAGATCTTTGACCGCATTATTCATATGCTTACGGTCTTGTGTTGCTTCACCGACACCCATATTAATCACGATCTTATCAAGACGCGGGCGTTGATGCAGATTTTTATATCCGTATTTTTTATCAAGCGCCGGACCGATTTCTTTTTCGTATAATTCTTTATAACGCGGTTTCATTTTTCTATTGCCTTTTTACGTTATCTCTTTTGATCTATTATTCTATTGTCTCGCCGGATTTTTTAGCCACACGAACTTTCTTACCGTCTTTCAACGTTTTATAGTTAATGCGTGTCGCTTCACCAGATTTCGGATCAACCAATGCCACGTTTGACACATGGATTGGTAGCTCCTTTTTCTGGATACCTCCGGGCGATGTTTGTGTAGGCTTTTGGTGTTTTGTTACCACATTTGCACCCTGCACCACAACGCGTCGCACAACTGGATACGCATCCAGAACTTCACCTTTAACGCCTTTACTACGGCCTGTCAGGACAACGACCTGATCGCCTTTTTTGATTTTCATTTTAGGCTTTGTCATTGTCTAAAGCACCTCCGATGCCAATGAAATAATTTTCATATATCCGCCTGCGCGAAGTTCACGTGTAACGGGGCCAAAAATACGTGTCCCGATTGGTTCACCCGTATTGCTAATCAAAACACAAGCATTACCGTCAAAACGGATCTTCTCACCATATCCACGTTGAAGACCGGAGCGCGTACGCACAATCACAGCACGACGAACATCCCCTTTCTTCACTTTCCCGCGAGGAATAGCATCCTTCACGGAAACAACCACAATATCACCGATATTCGCTGTGCGTCTGTGAGAACCACCAAGCACTTTAATGCACTGCACTTCCTTCGCACCGCTATTATCAGCCACATTCATTCGGGATTGCATCTGTATCA
>JAGLKS010000103.1 GCA_023140905.1 Alphaproteobacteria bacterium
AGGCCGGCAGCATAAGTGGTGTTGCCGGGGGCGTAAAACCTAAAATATACCAGTCCGCATATCCCAAAAGTGAAGTGGTACCTGAACCAGCTACATGTGTATTGTTAGGCTTTGGCAGTTTGTTTGCTCTTGTAAGACGCAGAAATAAAAATAGATCTTAGTCAAATATGTGGCCGCACGTATCTTCGGTAATAAACTCAGATTCTGTTCGAGGATATTTTCTGCAATTCAAAGGTCTAATTGGATAGATGGAACAGTAAGATTTGCCGTCCAATTTGTACTTTAGAAAGGAGCAGGCAATCGGCAGCTTGCAGCATTCCCCGCAACTTACACATTGTCCTTTGCGTTTTTGAGAGACTGGTAATACCGAAGTGAAAGTCCTCTTTGTTTTAGCCGACCAGTTATTTACTTTTTTATTAGCCATAATCCTTTATGTTTACAACAACAACGTCAAGAAGGTTCATACTCAATGAAATTATTTCCGTATTTCTAAGGTTCTTTATCCGAACTCTGTTGATCCTCATTGGTAGCAAGGATCTGGGTTGCGGTTCTGTAAGAAGGTGATTGTTCGTTTTTATCTAAATTGATAACTTTATTTGCTATTTGTTTAGCTTCAGAAAGTCTTCCATCTTCGGCGTGTACAACCATCTGAACTGTAAGAGCAAGCAAGTGATTGGGTTTGCTTTTCAGGAGTTCTTCTGCAACCTCTCGGGCCTTTGCTGCATTTTTGCAACTGAAAGCATAGATTATAAACGCTTCCATCGCCGCCTGATGAGCTACAGGCATTCCGGTATTTTTAAAAAGCTCTATGCAATTGTGCATTGCATCATCGCCGGCCTCTTCATGTCCAAGCTTAAACAGCAATAAGGCTATTTCTTTGTAACATTGCAGACCGGTCGGTGATAATTGGCTTTCCTGCAATTCCAGAGAGCGTAGTAAATGAACGAGCATTTGGTTATAATCTTTTTTTTCTAATGCGGCATTGAACAAGTTGCCGTATTTGGTCAATCCATCCTGGCGGGTTTCAAAGGTTTGGTAATGGCCGAAGCGCTGCTGCATATTTTCGCCGGTAACTTCATTTACAGCTTGTAGAATGTCCTGGGCTGTTCTGGTATTTTTTGTTAGCATCTTATCAATTATCTTGCGGACACATTCAATGCCGTTGAGTTCAATCAGCCGTTGTGCTTCCTGAGTTGCGTAGGCATATCTTGCCAATGACAATTTGCTTTCATATTCCAGCGGCGTTTTAATACAGAAATTCAATCCCATCCAGTAACGCAGGTTGATTTCTTTCTCCAGCCCTTTATAGTCACTGATATAATAGGCTTTGGCGAATTCATCTGCAATTTCGACACCGGCGTACTTTTTCAAAATATCGAATGTTATCACGTTTGCAAAACCATCGCTGAACCATCGCCAGTATGAGTCTGTGGGTCTGGCTCGATTTAGTAAGCTCGATTCTACGACTTCGTGAATTGCGACGAAGAGGTTGCCGCTGCCCACGGCTTTGAATAATACTTGAAAAATCTGGCTGATATTTTCTTCAAAGGTCTCCTCGGAAGCGACAAGGAAAGCAAGCTCAAAACTTTTATCAGCTCCGTCTTCGCTTGTAGTTATGAATTCCGGATTGTAGGTTACGGTATCGTCAGTTTTATCATAAGTGAAATTTGGAAGTGTTCCACCGGAGAATAGAAAATCTTTTGTCGTATCCTGCAGAACAATATAAAAGGTCAAATTATTAATAGAAAAAGCTCCTAAAAGCCCTGTCAAAGCTTTGTCCTGCTTTTCGATATCAGTTTCAGTTATTCCCAGGATATTATTTATATCGGTGATGATTTGTTTCTTTTTGGTTGCTATATTTTTGACGTTTTCTGTTTCGGCAAG
>JAGLKS010000104.1 GCA_023140905.1 Alphaproteobacteria bacterium
TATTATAGAAAGTGTAAAGTCGTTAAAAGTAGTATAAACCACTGTAGTTTTCTGCTGGTAATGCATCAATTGTTATTGGGTGCTACGGAAATCCTCTCCGAAACCCCAACGGTAAGAAGTAGGATAATAGGGAGCACCTCCAATCCAAACAGCATCTTCCATTATATTCCCCAAAACGAGTCCAGAATTGCTACACCCAATTGTCTTAGATACACATTCTTTCAAAACTGCATCAGCCATCTTTTTTTCTTCCTTACTACCACCATAGTAATAAGCTTTGTCGTGAATAACGCAGCAGTCTCTCCAGGGTAGAGTTTCACCATACTTAGCGTGTAAAAATTTTAGCTTGGAATAAGTTGCCGACATTCCACCGCTACAACCATCCGAATGATATTGTGGATCAAACTTTGGAATGCCTTCTACTCTAGTCCAATGCTGGCTAGTAGTAGAACAACCTTCAGAAATTGACAGAATTGTAAGTATTAACAGAAATTTCAATGTTACTGATATCCGCATGGTTGACCTCATTTTTAATTTAGGTTCCTAACATAATTGTTGATTACTGAATCACTTGAAAAACTCACTAATTAGCGTCATTCGTATTATCCCCACCTTCCAATAGAAGCTTAATTTGTTGTAAACATAGATTATCCTGTACTATTAACTGTGCGGTAGCTGCATCAATTGCATCGGCATTTTCCGGCGTAATATTGAAATCGGTTTTAATAGTTTGCAATTGTTGTTGTAAAGATCGATCCTTCACATCGTCGAAACTAATGTGACAAAAAACACCACGAGAGCCATATTTATGTCTCATAAAATCAGCCAACTCTTCAAGAGTTTGTTCCCTATTAACAAATAATAGGGCATCAAAACTGTCGAGAAGGTTAAGATCAACACCGTATGCCATAGCACTGCGACCATCGTACTCATTGTGATCGATTCCTCCTCCAGAAATGTAAGAATCAACCAAAATCACCACGACTCGATCAAACTGGTTGCTGTTGCAGTTGTTTTCCGGTATCTTTATACAGTTGTTTTTCAGTATATCTATAGTAGTGCGAAGGCCCAGATTGTCATAATTGCCACCATCAAAGACATGCAAGTAGTGATTTTTCTCACTATGATCTTTCAGGGTCATATAGTTGAATCCCCCCGGAAAAGCAGCCGAAGCCATAACAGCCCTTGCAATTTCGTAATCGCCTAAGTCAGAATTTAGAATATTAAACTGTTCGTTGGTAAAAGAAAAAAGTTCTCCAAAATGATCACTTGTGCCATTAGTGGCGTTGATGATCAAATTGGGTCTCTTTGGGTTGAGATCACGGAAACGCAAATCCCTGTTCATAAATGATTGGTCATAGAGATTATCAGCTAAAGTTTGAGCCATAATGTCAGACCGGTCATAGGCGGTAAACCAATATTTGGCAATATTGTTAGGCCAGAACCAATTGCCAATCCATTTGGAACGATAGTCTCGGCGCATTAGCTCTCTAACTGTTTCATTATTCCAAATGCGTCTCATCGACTGTTCATCCTCTGTCGGCACATCAGTACTTATGGCATAGTAAGCAGCCGGAAGTGAACCACCCGATACCGAAGAAATAGCGTCCACTTCATGGAGTAGATTCCAGCCTTGCGCCTCAAATACTTTTTCTAGTGCCAGCATCACATTGCCAGACCAATAAGCAGCTCGGCTACCACCTCCTGACAGCGCTAAGATAAACAAAGTCTTTTCCGATTTCCCACGTGGTTGGCTGATCTTTAATGATGCTTTTTTCGCAACTTCATCCCTAGTTGTGCCTTTGATATTGGTATGAGAATACCAAGAACAGCCGGACAGCAGAATCAGTCCTAATAGTAATCCAGTGACTAGGTAGTATTTCATCTGTTTATCTCCAGTATTATTTAAGAGAAAACTCTATTTTGGACGCCTATTGTTTTTTGATAGAAGTCCCGTTCAAAAATAATTAAGAATAGGCGTCACAACTAGCAGACCCTGTAAATAATTCTGTGTAACTGTCCGGTTTAAACATAATCGACTAAGCGGTCTTCAAACTCAATCATAAACCGATTCACGGCTGATTTCCAATTTCTGATCGGCATAGTCCATTTCTTTGAGGCATCCTGAATGGCCAAATAGATTACCTTCTTTGCTGAATCATCGGTTGGAAACAGTTTCCGCTTTTTAATAGCTTTGCGGATAACGCTGTTCAACGATTCAATAGCATTGGTGGTATAAATGGCCTTTCTGATGTCTTCAGGGTAATTGAATAAGGTATTGAGATTATCCCAATGAGTTCGCCACGAGCGACTGATCTGAGGGTATTTTCCATCCCAGCATTCAGAGAATTGATCCAGTGCCTGTA
>JAGLKS010000105.1 GCA_023140905.1 Alphaproteobacteria bacterium
CGATAACGCTTGAGCAATGCGTACATACACAGCCCGATCCTGCCAATCAACAAAAAGCTCGCCTTTATTTTTCACCGATAAAGAAGCAGCGTATGGATATCCTGATCGAAAAAGCTGTAGAGCTTGGCGTAACCTCTCTGCATCCGGTTCTTATGCACAGAACAGTACTGCGTAAAATCAATGAAGAGCGCATACACGCCCAAATCATCGAGGCTGCCGAGCAATGCAAAAGAATGGATATCCCAGAGCTTTATCCCGTACAAACATTTGATGTGCTGTTAAGTAATAAGGAAATAACACCACCGCTTTATGCTTGCATAGAACGCAAAAGCCAAAACGAGACCCGGCATTTAAACACCTATACCACTGGAAAAGACACAGGCTTTCTTATTGGCCCGGAAGGTGGATTTGATGATAAGGAAGTTGCCGATCTTCTAGCCCATAAATCCATTATACAGACAAGCCTCGGAGAAACTATATTACGCGCAGAAACAGCGGCAATCGCTTGTTTATCATGGGCACATCTAACTCAATAATTTCCTATTAATAGCTTCTGCCGTATAAACCATGGGGCAGGCTACATTCCACCCGGAACGAGGTCGCAGGAACATTTTGATTAAATTGAAAATATGGTGTATCGTATTGGGGTTGTTTGACCTACTTGGAGTTTTTCGATGAAAACCCTTACTCGTGTTGCGTTCTACGCCTTGGCTTTTGGCTTTGTTCCCTGTTCCTATTCTTATGCGCAAAATTCCGTAGATCCGGCACAGGACATGACCGCCAAAGATGTGGCCGTTGATCTGGAAAATCAGGATGAACCTCTGACCTTAGAAGAAGCAGACCACGCTATCGCAGCACTTCCTGGTGCAAAAGATGCAGTAAAAGGCCCTATTGATACTCATGTAGATGGAAATGTTTACGATATTTATGGCCGTCAACTTTCCTATAGAGAAGGCTCCAAAGAATTCCGTACATCTATTGAAACACGCCGTGATAATTTTGCCGAACCACGCGCTGTACTGATTGAACAATATGAAGAAACACGCGACAAAGTATATGCAGCAGAAACCGCGGCATATCAGCAAAATATTTCAGAAACTGAACTTACGCATGACAAAGCTGAAAAACAAATCCCTGTAGCAATAACAGAACAACCAAAATTTGAAGCCCCTGCTGTTGAAGTGACTGAAAGTGAAGGCGTTGGATTAAAAGAACAGGAAATTCCTGAAGGAAAATCAGAAGCTGGTGCTCAGCTTATTAAAAGAAAAGTCATAACAGCTGAAGACGCACCAAAGTTTGATCCTGCAAAGCTGAAAGAAAAACCTGAAGCAGTATCAGCAGAAGAATCAAAGACAGAAGAATCAAAACCCGTTCCTGTGAAAAAGCCTGCTCAAGCTGAACTAATGCCGGTCCCTACACCAAAGAATGTTCCTGCTATCGAAGATACAAAAGAACCGGTAAAAGCTCATGAAGAAAAAACTGATGTGGAAGAAAATACCCCACCCTCTCCTGCCAAAGAACAAGCTGAGGAACCAAAAGAAGCTTTGGGCAATAACGCCGTGCTTGAAATTCCAACACCGATCTTCCCTGTAATAGATGATAACAGCGAAGAGATAGATAGTCCGTTTGAAAATGACGATCTGGAAATGATACCAGGAATGATACCGGAAATGATGGAAGAATAAGCTTTCTAACGAAACGTAGCTTATTTAAGCAATTCATTTTCCAAGTTGGTTTTCTGACGGTACTAACCTTTCCACCATGAGTGATCCCCTATCTTAAACTTGAGCTTTTAAGAGGGAACAACATGTCCGATGAACAGCTTAAACCGTGTCCCCTTTCTTCCGCGCTGCGCTTGTGTTGAGATTGGACGATTTAGTATTGATTCCTAAATGTCGGGGTAGGCTGATCCAATATTCCTATTATGAGTTGGGTGACGTTTAGAATTTAATTTATAATCTCTATGTCTAGACCATATTTATTCGGTAAACGAACTGTTTGTTTAATAAGAATATCTTTGTTTGATGTATCAATTATTTTTTTTATAGCTCTTTTATTCTCTTCGGGCATCATACAGCCAAGAATAATTGCGTTAAGTGCGCCATCTGGAATTGATAGAAAATTTCTATCAGTAATAAGCATCTCATATTTAGGCAGTTTTGTTGACTTCTCTAGGGCAATAAGTCTGTATTCATCTTCGTATTCCCAATCTTTAGATTTGGTCGTCATTGCTTTCACATTTGTATCTGTGCTATTGTCCGTTAGCTCGAACGGAGGGTAGTTTTCTTCATAATCAACTTTTAAAGCTCCGCAGAACACCTCATTAGGTACTTTAAACTCAAGGCAAACACCTGTGTGTTTCCCTGCATAATGTCCCCACATTAATGGACAAGAAGGCTTGGTTGTTAAGCAGTACAATCTGTATTGTTTATTTATATCTTCAGCTATGCCTTCCGAAGTTTTGTTCATAAGTGCTTTTAACTTTTCTGGATTTACATTCAGTTTCTTGATCGCAGTTTCGATATTAATTCCACCGCCATCTGGGTAAGCTTTTTGGTGCGTCTGAACATAGTAATCTATAACGTCTTTTCTGATCATTGGATCATCTACATTAGAGTAAAAATATGGTTTACAATCCCATGGGTCATTAAAATCGCTGGGATTTGATAAAAAAATACGATTATCTTGGATAGTTTGTCTAAGCCATTCAATTTTGTATTGCTGATAGCGATAGAGCTCCCTAATTCCTAGTTCTTGTGCTGTTTGCAACTTTTTATCGTCCCGTTCTATCTTGTTATTTTATCTGCGCATAAAACTCCGGGCGTAAGCCCGTAGAGGTTCACTTACACAAATTCAAACCCCGTATTCTTAAATTAATAGGTTCTGACCTTAAAGTAGTTTCACTTTAGATGCTGGGTTTTTTCTATTCTTTTTCGATAACCAAGCCAGAATATTCGGACTTTGTGGATGAATTCTTAAGAAACGAATTTTAAGTTTGAAGTCGTATGATCATTGTTTACACTCAGGCGTGGAGTGTGAGTGATCGATTTTATCGTATAAATCCGCAAATAAGAAACAATTTGGAATAATGATAATGGCTAAAAAGATTTATGTGTATCTGTTCGTTTTTTGCACAATATTCGGGCTTTGGACAATGCCGGTACGCGCTGCAGAACCCCATCAAGTTGGCAAGTTCGGCGACTGGACATCCTATGTGTTAACAGAAAAGGGCAGTAAAGTCTGCTATATGGTTAGTAAACCAGTCAAAGCAGAAGGGAAATATACAAACCGGGGAGAAATCTTCGCTCTTATTACACACCGTCCTTCCGAAAATACAAAAGATGTCTTCAGCTATATTACCGGCTACACATACAAACAAGGAAGCGACGCTACTGTCACAATAGACGGAACACGCTATATGCTTTTTACACAAGAGGATACAGCATGGGCCCCGGATGCAAGTGCTGATGCACGTCTGGCTAAAGCCATACAAAAAGGCTCCAAAATGGTTGTCCGTGGAACATCTCGCTATGGAACACTAACGACAGACACATACAGTCTAAAAGGCTCAGGCAGTGCTTATAAGAGCATAACAAAAGAATGTGGTATCCGATAAAAGTGGTGATTATCTGAAAAACGACTATCCCCGCCGCTAGCGAGGAGAAGTTGGATATTATAGTAATTTGACTTTGCAACACTATCCTAGAATTGTGGTAGAAGTCCTTGTAACTTTTGATTTACTTTATTTCCAGAATGAAAAGAAATCCCCATTTCATGAATAAAACCGCAAAAATATTATTTTTAACCCACGTTGGTAACTTGGGTGGTGCCGAAATAAAAACAATCTCGTGTGCACGTTACTTCAAAAACCGCTGCGAATTTTGTACATTTGATGATGGCGACATACGCCCCATGCTCAAACAAAACGATATAGCACACGAAATTCTTGAAATGCCCTCAGGATTCAAAAATTTCAAACGCGAGAATAACCCACTTACTGCGCTTAAAACCCTCCCTCAAGCACTCGGTTTTATTTGGCGTTTAGGTAAAAAATGTAAAAATTACGATATAGTGATTCCCGTATCCCAAAAGTCTTTTGTCTTTTGTGCTTTAAGCAAAATCATCGCACGAAAACCCATCATCTGGTTTATGAATGATCTACTCTCTCCCGAACATTTCAATCCAAAGCTCATTAAATTCTTACTTCTTCTTTCCCGCTTTAGCGCAAATCATATTATTGTAAACTCTGAAGCCAGCCTTAAAGCATGGTTAGAATCCGGCGGAACGCATAATAACGTAAGCGTCATGTATTCTGGCATAGACGTTAACTCATTCACTGCGCAGATTCCCGATGAAAACGCTTTAAAAACCTTAAAGAAAAACTATGCTGGTGAAAATGGCAAACTCATTGGTCTATTTGGCCGTATATCCACATGGAAAGGGCAAGACGTTTTTCTCAAAGCTCTCGCACGCCTTCCTGAAAATGTACATGGAATCATCGTTGGCGGTGCGCAATTCGGCGAAGAAAATTACGAAAGTGAACTTAGAAAACTGGCAGAAGAACTCGGAGTTGCGCAACGTGTAACTTTCACAGGCCACATAAACAACGTTTCTGCTCTCATGGCTGCATGTGATGTTGTGACCCATTGCTCTACCTCACCGGAACCTTTCGGGCGGGTGATTGTTGAAGCCATGCTTGCCAAAACTCCAATAATTGCCTCCAGAGCTGGTGGGCCGGAAGAACTCATTTCTCACGAGCAAGATGGATACCTTTATCCTATTGGAAATGATAAAGATTTGGCGGAAATGATTGAGACATGTTTGAGCAAACATCTCGGCCCGGATGATATTCTCGTCCAATCTGCCTACGATAAGGCCGTAGAAAAATTTAGCGATATTCAAACAGACAAAACGCTGCTCCAAATTATCGAAAACCTTTCTGGAACAATATAGTAGTTTCACTCATGAATAGTACAGAAGAATAGTATAAAGAAAAAACCAGACAAAAAGCCCAAACATTACTTTGCAGAAATTACAACCTTATAGAAAATATGAAACAAAAACACAAAAAGGTGTGGAGAAATACTTGAGAAGCATTCTTATTAATATGGAAAAATGTGTTATACTGTAATGAGGTTGAAGGAGAAAATAAAGTGGTGTATCTCTGCTTTTTTGTATTTTCCTTTGGCTTTCTATATTACTTAAATATATCTCAACTTTGTTCTTAATCTACAAAAACACTGATAAAATTCTTATGGATTTCAGCACATTATACAAGAATCAGAAGAGATAAAAATAGACAAATTTGAAACGCTTGGAAAAAATCGGAGACTATGATAACCAAGGTCCTGACTCTGAGTTTGAATTTTAATATTGCCATCCGCGAATATGCAAATACATTAAAATGTACTGCATGTTGTTATGTGTTATGCCGGTTATCTGCCAGCAATTATGCATTCATAGATATTATTTCGAAAAGGCAAAAAGCAAGAATATGAATTTTACCGCGATAAAAAACGTTCTGGAACACATCGAATTATATCGATACCTCCGGCTTCGCCAGAGATATTTTTTAACACGTTCGAACCGCCTTCGTATGCGTTACGCTATTATTGCAAGTTTTTTTGCTCTTATTGTTTTAGTACAACTTTTTGGCTCTATGACCAGCTCTTTTGCCTTATTCTCTTCAGATCCTGTCCTATATGAGAGCCAGACAACATTTGAAAGCACCGGAGAAGATAATGTCATGGTTCTTGCTTCTCTAAATGGCGTTAATAATTCTGATAATCACGCTTCCACAAATCATGCTGAAGAGAAGAATATTGCGTCCGACACATTGGCTTCCCTAGTTAATAATAGCGGCTCGCACGTTGAAGGGATAGAAAATCTTGATGTCCATGAAAAAATCCTGAAAATCGGGGCAGGTGACACAATCTCCGGTGCTATGAAACGTGCCGGAATTAGCGGAGCGGAAGCATTCCGTGCCGTTAAGGCTATGAGCACATATTACGACCCCCGGAAAATCCGCCCCGGTCAAGCTATTGCGGTTAAAATAGAGACTTCAAGCGATGGCTTTACGCTTACTAATCTGGATATGAAGATTAATCCAACAAAAGCTCTTTATGTCTATAAAGATGAGCATGAGCGTTATAAGGCTGATTTAATTGAGAAAGACGTTCTTTTAAAGGTTAAAGCTTCTCGTGCCGTTATTGACGATTCTTTATATGCTTCTGCTGCACGTGCAGGAATCCCAGCGTCGCTAATTGCCGAAATGATCCGGCTTTATTCTTATGAAATTGATTTCCAACGCGATATTCGCAAAGGTGACACAGTAGAAATCCTGTATGAAACATATGAAACAGAAGACGGTGAATTTGCTCATTACGGGCATCTTTTATTCGCCAGCCTAAACGTTAATAAAACAGAAATCCCGATTTACCGTTTTGAACAAAAAGGTAAAGGCGCTAATTATTACCATAAAGATGGGGCAAGCCTGAAACAACTTTTAATGAAAACTCCTGTTGATGGAGCGCGGATATCTTCCGGTTATGGAATGCGGAAACACCCCATATTGGGATATAGCAAAATGCATAAAGGAATTGATTTTGCTGCACCAAGCGGAACACCAATTTATGCAGCGGGGGATGGTGTTGTTGAAAGAGCAAACCGCTTTGGAAACTACGGTAATTATATTCGGCTCCGTCATAATAGCACCTATAAAACAGCATATGCCCATTTAAGAAAATTTGCCAAAGGCATGAAAACAGGCAAGCGCGTCAAACAAGGACAAGTCATTGGTTATGTCGGATCGACTGGCCGTTCAACAGGGCCTCATTTACATTATGAAGTTATCAAAAACGGCAAGCAAATTAACCCTAAAAATGTTAAATCAGCAAATAGAGAAACACTCGCCGGTGATCGCTTGAAAGTATTCAAAACTCAAATTGCGAATTTAAAAGGTCAATACGTATCTCTGGAACAAAATCTTGAGTTTGCAAAAAACTGAGTTTTGCAATAGTATCTCTTTTCTGTCTGTACTGTGTGTTCAAACACTGCACTTAAAAGCAAGGATTGCTTAATCTTATGCACTTGGAAATTATTTCAAGAAAGCCAAAACTTGACACTAAAAAAATGGCAAACTTACCCACAAAGCCTAAATTAGTTTTTGTTCACGGTATCTGTGTCGGAGCTTGGATTTGGGATGAGACTTTTCTCCCTTATTTTGCAGAGCATGGCTATGAAGTCCATGCATTAAGCTTACGCGGCCATGGTAAAAGTGATGGGGAAGAACATTTACCCTTATGGACTCTTGCAAATTACGCAGATGATCTGGATCAGCTTGTTAAATCATTAGAAGGACCGGTTATTGTCATAGGACATTCTTTAGGAGGCGCTGTCCTGCAAGAATGGCTAAGAACCGGAAGTACCCGCAAAAAAGCAAAAGCCGCGGCATTACTTGCCTCCATACCACCATGGGGGCTAGCCTATTCGGCTTGGCACATGATGATAAACCATCCGCTCCTTTTTCAGGAAATCACACGTATGTCTGTTATGGGAACAAGTTTGATTAACGAAGATATTCTGCTTGAGGGATTATTCTCACCCGACGTTCCAAAAGCTGCTTTTGAGAAATTCTTAAAGAAAATAGGCAATGAATCATTAATTGTAAGTGCAGAAGTACAAGGCCTTCGTCCTTTTGCTCCACTGCCATGGACAGATCTACCTCCTATATTTGTTGGCGGCGGTTTGGATGATCGTTTTATTCCAAGCAGTGAAGTACATCGCACAGCAGCATATTACGGTGTGGATGCTGTTATAATTGAAGAGCTGGCACATACTATTATGATTGATACAAATTGGGAAAAAATGGCTTCTATTCTACTTTCATGGATAGAAGATTTGTAAAAGATATAGGCTCTGCAATACAAAATCACGCGGCTGATGAAAGACATTGATATGTTTTTTCTTCAACGTCAGCTTTTTCCTTTACAATGTTTAACAGGCGGGGTTTTTCCTGATTTTTTTCAAGCTCGGCAACGCGATCCCACAACGGACTACCGTGACGAAATTCTTCTATACAGTGATTATAAACTTCCGGCAAACTTTGGGTTGCCTGAAAAACCCGTTTTTGTCGGGAAGAACTATTGCCTTTTTCCA
>JAGLKS010000106.1 GCA_023140905.1 Alphaproteobacteria bacterium
AGGTCGAACAATATTTATTTATTTACTTATTTATTTATGCGTACGTGGTGCACCACCTTGTGAATCAGCAATACGTTTATCATGGGCCATAGGATCATGTTCCAGAACATCGCCTTTATAAAGCCAAATCTTAATACCGATAATACCGTACGTTGTCAAAGCTTCGGCTGTACCGTAATCAACATCAGCGCGCAAAGTATGCAAAGGCACACGTCCTTCACGATACCATTCCATACGAGCAATATCTGCACCACCAAGACGACCGGATACGTTGATACGAATACCCAGAGAACCAAAGCGAAGCGCATTCTGCACAGCACGTTTCATCGCACGACGGAATGATACACGCCGTTCAAGCTGTTGTGCTACACCTTCAGCAACCAATTGGGCATCAGTTTCAGGTTTGCGCACTTCAACAATATTCAAGCCGACTTCACCACCTGCAATGCGCGAAAGTCTTTGGCGCAATTTCTCAATATCAACACCTTTTTTACCAATAATCACACCCGGACGCGCTGTATGCACAGTAACCTTCGTGATCTTGGCTGCACGCTCAATAATAACTTTGCTAATACCGGCAGACTTCAAACTCTCTCGCACATATTCGCGCAATTTCAAATCATCAATAAGCTTGTCGGCATAATCCCGGCCTGCATACCAACGAGAATCCCATGTACGGTTAATGCCTACTCTTAAACCAATTGGATTAATTTTCTGTCCCATAAATTTATGCCTCTTCTGATTCTTTAACGACGATAGTCATGTTGCTGACAGTTTTGTGAATACGAGCTCCCCGACCACGAGCACGGGCACGGAAACGTTTCAGCATCAGGCTTTTGCCCACATAGGCCTCAGACACAATCAAACGGTCAACATCAAGCCCATGATTGTTTTCTGCATTCGCCACAGCTGATTGCAACAATTTGCGAACATCTTCAGCTACACGGCGACTGGAAAATTCAAGATCAATCAAAGCCTTTCCAGCACTTTTGCCACGGATCGTACGAGCTAAAAGATTCAACTTTTGCGGCGATGTTTTAATATGCTTCGCAAAGGCTTTTGCCTCATTATCCTTTTCACGTCTTGGGTTTTTGCTCTGTCCCATTTTTACTTCCTTACATTAAAATCTATTCTTAATTTATAGCTTATTTACTAACCTTCTTATCAGCCCCATGACCTGTATAGGTACGCGTAGGAGCAAACTCTCCTAGTTTGTGGCCAATCATCTGATCTGTCACCAGCACAGGAATAAATTTCTTCCCGTTATGCACACCAAAAGTTAAACCGATCATATTCGGCAAAATTGTTGATCTGCGAGACCATGTCTTAATAATCATGTTTTTACCGCTTGCACGCGCTTCTTCTACTTTTTTAAGAATGCTTTTTTCTACAAACGGGCCTTTCCATACTGAACGTGCCATATTAATTGCTCCTTATAATCCTATTTCTTGCGACGACGGATAATGTGTTTATCACTCGCCTTGCATTTTTTGCGTGTTTTGTAACCTTTAGTCGGTACACCCCATGGAGTAACCGGGTTACGACCACCGGATGTTCTACCTTCACCACCACCATG
>JAGLKS010000107.1 GCA_023140905.1 Alphaproteobacteria bacterium
ATTGTAGTTTATTTGGGACTTCTGCGAAATATATAGAAGCGATGAAAGTCTATAAGCTTAAGCCTGCAAAGACACATGATTTAAGTGCTTTGCGCCTTATTACATCGACCGGCTCACCGCTTATTCATGAAAGCTATGATTATATCTATGATAAAATCAAAACGGATGTTCATGTTGCATCAATTTCCGGTGGAACAGACATTGTCTCGTGCTTTGTTCTCGGTAATCCGATATCTCCGGTTCATCGCGGTGAAATTCAAGGTGCCGGACTGGGGCTTGCTGTCGATGTCTATGATGATAATGCAAAGCCCGTTGCTTCGGGCGGTGTTGGTGAGCTTGTTTGTACGCAGGCTTTCCCGTGTATGCCTGTATCTTTCTGGAATGATGATGACGGTGCGCGCTATAAATCCGCTTATTTCAGCCGTTTTGATAATATCTGGGTGCATGGCGACTGGATGAAAAAGACACACAATAACGGATTTGTTATTCTTGGGCGTAGCGATGCAACTCTTAATCCGGGTGGTGTGCGAATCGGAACAGCAGAGATATACCGTCAACTTGATAAAATTGAAGAAGTGCATGATAGCGTGGTTATCGGGCAAGAATGGCGCAATGATGTACGCGTGGTTCTGTTTGTTATTTTGGCTCCGGGTGCTGAATTGAATGAAGAGCTTACAACGCGGATTAAAGATCAAATCCGCAGCGGTGCTTCAGCACGCCATATGCCAAAGAAAATTATTGCTGTGAGTGATATTCCTCGCACTAAGAGCGGTAAAATCACAGAGATTGCCGTGCGTGATGTAGTCATGGGAAGGCCGATTAAAAATGTAGAAGCATTAGCTAATCCTGAATGTCTGGAACAATTCAAAGATATCAAGGAGTTGCAATAAGATTTACTTTATGTAAAGCGGTAGTGTTTGTATATATGAGGGGGTTCCTTGATCTGGACTAAGATAATCAAGTAGTTTCAATCAGATTTTCTTATATCCAAAACGTTCGGTGGATTTCCGTGTCCTGCGTGCGTTATAGTAGTTTCTGGTATGAAAGAAATACTGTGATGGTCTGGGGCCTATTCTTTTTTATATTGAGCATTCTTACCTAACAGTGTATGGTGAAAATCAGATTTAATATGCATACGGTTTAGATGTTTATTGTAATGTAAAAGGTTCCGTCAGACTGTAAGCATGAAATTTATATAACAAGCAAGAGCGTATGCAATGCGCTTATTTTGCGTGTGTCTGTCTTATGCAATAAGGGGCATTACGCGCGTTAGGTGCAATGCTTTTTAGCGCTGATGGAGATAAAAAATGACAAAAAAAATGCTCATAGATGCAACCCATAAAGAAGAAATAAGGGTTGCTATTACAGAAGGCAACAAACTCATAGAATATGACTATGAAAGCCTTAACCGCAAACCCCTAAAAGGTAGTATTTTCCTAGCAAAAGTAACACGCGTTGAACCGTCCCTACAGGCGGCTTTCGTTAATTTCGGAGGAAACCGTCATGGTTTTTTACCTTTTTCCGAGATTCACCCGGATTACTTTCGCATCCCTGTTTCTGATCGTGATGCCTTAATGGAAGAACAAGAAGAATTACTCAAAGAGCATGACGAAGAACAAGCTCTTGAAGAACAGGCTATGCAACAAGACTTTGTAGAGAAACAGGACAAAAACAATAAAGAAACATCCTCTAAAAATTATAAAGAAGCTGAAGAAATCGAAGCTGAAGAAACTCCTGAAGAACCGGACGAAGTCGGCGGATTAGGACTTCATGATGATAAAAATGTTGATGCAATAGAAACTACAGAAACAACAGCAAAAGGACTCTCGGAAACAAGCCCGGATAATGATAACTCAGAGAATCAGGAAAATGGTGAAAAAGCTGAAAATCAAGAAGACGCGCAAGTAGATAATGCTCAAGAGAGTGTAGAAAACGAAACTGACGAAACAAATAAAAATGACAAAAAGAAAAGCACGCGCCGCCGTAGCACACGTGGCCGTAGCCGCTCTTCTCGCCGAACCCCCTATCGTAACCGTAATGTTGAGGTTGTCGGTGGTGATGATGTCAACCATGAACAACGTTTTCGCTTTAACTTACGCCGCAAATACAAAATTCAGGAAGTTATCAAACGCGGCCAGATTATGCTTATACAAGCCAATAAGGAAGAGCGTGGAAATAAAGGCGCTGCTGTTGGTTCATATTTGTCTTTGCCCGGACGTTACTGCGTCTTGATGCCTAACAGCCCACGTGCCGGTGGTGTAAGCCGTAAGATTGCCAATCCAAAAGATCGCGCACGCATGCGTGAAATTGTCAGAAGTCTGGAAGTTCCAAAGGGCATGTCTGTCATTGTTCGCACAGCTGGCGTATCACGCACAAAAAACGAAATTAAACGTGATTTAGATTATTTAATGCGTTTATGGAATAACATCCGTGAACTAACGCTTGAATCAACGGCTCCCTCTTTAGTGTATGAAGAAGCTGATCTTATAAAACGAGCGGTACGTGACCTATACACACGGGATGTAGAAGAAATTATTATATCAGGAGAAGATGGCTACAAGATAGCTAAAAACTTCATGAAGATGATGATTCCATCACATGTGAAAAAAGTTATAAAATACGAAGATACGCAATTACCGCTGTTTAATCGTTACCAAATAGAAAGCCAAATCAGTGAAATTGGCCAACCGGAAGTCCGCCTTAAATCTGGAGGATATCTGGTTATAAATCCAACAGAAGCATTGGTTGCCATTGATGTAAACTCCGGTAAAGCAACAAAAGGGCGTCATATTGAAGAAACAGCACTTAAAACAAATCTTGAATCAGCAGACGAGATTGCACGCCAGCTTAAGCTTCGTGATTTAGGTGGATTGGTTGTTGTTGATTTTATCGATATGGAAGACCGACGCAATAATACTAAAGTCGAGCGGCGCATGAAAGAAGCTCTATCAAGCGACCGGGCCCGTGTCCAAGTTGGCCGTATATCCTCTTTCGGTCTAATGGAACTATCCCGCCAACGCTTAAGCCCAAGCTTGACCGAGGCACAATATGAGAAATGCCCAACATGTAACGGTATTGGCGTCATTCCCAGTGCTGACGCTATGTCTATTACAGTCTTGCGTGCTATCGAAGAAGAAGGCATACGAGCACGTGCGGCGCAAATTATTGTTTGCGTTAATAATAATGTTGCGCTTTATCTTCTCAATCACAAACGGAAAAAACTAACAGAAATCGAAAATCGTTATGATTTTGAAGTTTTACTCCGCGTTGATGACAAAATTCCCGCTTGCGAATATCGTATAGAAGTTTCCATACCTGCTCAAAAAACAAACGCTCAGGATGACGAAACAACCGCCAATGAGGGCAATCAGGATAACAGTGTGAGCAACGATACATCTGAAGCAGAAACAGCCTCAGGAAAAGAAAATACGGCACGCCGGAACAACAAACGTAATCCGCGTAACAATCGTTCACGTTCTAATTCACATTCTCAGAAAAATGATGAAATTTTGAATGAACAGGCAAAGGCAACTGCTCAGAATGACAGCACTGACAATAATAGTGACAAGGAAACTGTGGTAGCGGAAAAAGAAAAAACAAGACGTGTTATGAAACCTCGCAAAAAGCCTGTTAAAGATACTAAAAGTTCTGAAAGAAAAGAACCAAATGTAGAAGCATCACAGGCACTGGAACAAACGCCGGAACAGGCTCCTGAACAACAGGTGCCGGAACAAAAAGAAAAACCCGCTGCAAAGAAAAAAACAAAACGCAAAACATCTCCTAAGAAGAAAGACGCTGAAGAAAAAACAGCTACGGAAAAAACTTATGAAGTTGTAAACCAACCACCTAAAGAAAAGAAAAAAGGTTGGTGGAATAAATTAGTCGACTAGGGTTAAGACCTAATTATAGTAATTTGCGGGAAAGGCATCGTTTTGTGCTCAAACTTGACAATGTGGGAATTGTGTCCTATACTCTGTCTTGTGACTGAGAAAAGCAAACACGAAACAACGACAAGAAAAGGAAAACAAAACGCTCTATTGGCCAAAAAGTTAGCCAATAAGGCAAAAAATCTCCGTATCTCGACAAACAAACTATACAAAA
>JAGLKS010000108.1 GCA_023140905.1 Alphaproteobacteria bacterium
ACAAACAAACTATACAAAACACACCGAAACTCCTTATTTTCGAGATTGAAAATCAAGGAGCAGGGTTCCGTTTGTTTTTACCGATCACAGATCGGTTCCAGGCTTGGTTAAGAGATGGACATATTCACTGTTTGGCCGTCACAGCTACTTTCGGTTCCTGCTTGCGGGATTCTTGCTATTATAGTTTCCCGCTCGAAGTCACGCGCTTTCGGCACATACCACCGATAAGTGTCATCTTATCTCACTGGCTAAAAAGGCATCGTCCCCTGTTAGATGGCTAGTTTATATACTCTTTTCATAGGACATCTCCATTTTTAGTGTCGTTCTTTGTACATTAAAAAACTTCAAATTTGAAGTTTATAATAGTTTCACTTAAGAATGTATAGAATGGCTAACTAAAGAAAGGGATTCGGGCTGATGCACGAGCGCAGTTACGCTCTTTCAATTCATATTCCACAAATGAAATTGGTATTACCCACCGTATAAAGAGCGCAAACGCTGCTCTGTCACAGTTAATACAGTCAGATCAAGCTCAGCTGAACGCTGAAGATCAGAATAGAGCGTATCAACTTGTTCAAAGCGTGTATCGTGACTATCAATCCACAAGCCAACAAGGGTTTGTCCATCAGAAAGCTTGCCGATTTGCTCGCCTACATCGTGTAGAACCCGTCGCGTAATCCCTGCTTGAGAACCATAAAGCTGGTCAAGCAGACCGTGAGCAGCTTCTGTCTGCCAGTGGTTTTCGCGTGGCAAAACACGAACTTTCTGCCGCAACCAGTACACATGGAAGTACTCTCCAACTTCGTAATAAATACGAGCCGCTTCTTTAAGCTCAACCTTATGTTCCTTAGCCATACGAATAATATCGCAAGCCGAAGACAATGCTGGAATATAAGCAATCAGATGAGCCAATTCTTCAGGAATACCGCTGTTAATCGCTTTTTCTTTACGCTCAGAAATATATTGGCCAAGGCTACCCGTAACCAGAGAATCAAGATTCTTTATCAATTCTCTAATACCATCACGGAATTCAGTCACATCAGCATCAATATCCATATCGCGGCCCAGCTGTGTTAAGAACCAGAAAACACCGTGTTCAGCTAAAGATGAAATCTCGCGCATATTTTTAAGCTGCGTTTCTGCCGAAATACTGTCCTTTATTTCTTCAACAGAACTCCAAAGATGGCACAAACCAAGAGCATCACGTGCGACCAAATAAGCCTGCATAACTTCTTCTACGCTAGCAGATGTTTTATCCATCACCGATTGCAAGAAAGTTGGTCCCATCCGGTCGATCAGTGAATTAGCGATCTTTGTTGCAATAATTTCACGTTTCAAGCGGTGCCGCAGAATTTCTTTCTCATATTTTTCAGCCAATACTTTAGGGAAGTAATCCAAAACCCAGTAATTCATTTTTGGATTATCTGGAATAGATGAATCCAACAACGCTTTTGTCAGATTGATTTTGGCATAAGCAAGAAGAATACATAATTCAGGACGGGTTAATCCTTTACCCTCACGCGCACGTTTTTCCACGGTTTCCTTATCAGGAAGCCCTTCTAAAGCGCGGCTCAGGCCTTGCGTACGTTCCATGCGCTCGATAAACGCCTCATGCTCCGGCAAGTCTTCAAAGGCTTGCATTTCCATCATAGAAATTGCCTGAGATTGCTGGTAGTTATGGCTCAAGACATGCGTGGCTATTTCATCTGTCATTTGCTCTAGCAATTTATTACGAGCTTTCAGATCCATATTGTGATCTTTCTGCGCCATAACATCGCTAAGCAAAATTTTGATGTTAACCTCGTGGTCAGAGGTATCAACACCAGCTGAATTATCCAGAAAGTCAGCATTAAGCGATATATTACACTCGGCCAATTCAACACGCGCAAGTGATGTAACGCCAAGGTTTGCACCTTCGCCAACAACTCTGGCGCGTACATCAGCCGCGTCAACACGCAAAGCATCATTGGCTTTATCACCAACTTGTGTATTTGTTTCATGGCTGGCTTTGATATAAGTTCCAATACCTCCAAACCATAGCAAATCTGTTTGTGCTCTAAGAATTGCACCAATCAGTTCTTCAGGCGTAACCTTACTTTTCTTGATATCAAAGCGTTCTTTAATTTCCGGAGTCAGTGTTAGTGATTTATCACTACGATTATAGATTTGACCTCCTTTAGAAAGAAGCTTGGTATCATAGCCATCCCAGCCTTTACATGCATCAAACAAACGCTTTCGCTCTTTGAATGACTTGGCTGCATCCGGCGCAGGGTCACAGAAGATGTGCATATGGTTAAACGCACCTATAAGTTGGATCTGCTCGGATAAAATCATACCATTACCGAATACGTCACCGCTCATATCGCCAACACCGACGACATCAAAAGGCTGTGTTTGCGTATCATGGCCAAGCAAACGGAAGTGGAATTTAACAGATTCCCATGCGCCGCGTGCAGTAATACCCATTTTCTTGTGATCATAGCCTGCTGATCCACCGGAAGCAAAAGCATCACCTAGCCAAAATCCATACTCTTTCGATATTCCATTAGCAATATCAGAAAATGTTGCTGTCCCTTTATCGGCTGCTACAACCAAATAAGGGTCATCTCCATCACGCCGCACAACATTTTTAGGTGGAATGATTTTATTGCCCTTCTGGTTATCCGTAATATCGAGCAATCCCCGCATAAAGGTTTTATAACACTCAACCCCTTCTTTCATGGAGTCTTCGCGCGATTTTTTGGGTGTCTTAACAATGAAGCCGCCTTTTGATCCCATAGGCACAATCACAGCGTTTTTAACCATTTGTGCTTTCATCAGACCCAAGATTTCCGTACGGTAATCTTCATGTCGGTCAGACCCGCGGATTCCGCCACGTGCGATTTTATCGCCGCGCAAGTGAATCCCTTCTATACGCGGAGAATAAACAAATATCTCACGGAATGACTTCGGTGCAGGCATAAATGGAATTTGCGAACTATCGAATTTAAACGATAGATATTGTTTAGCACTTCCATCCTCGCTGCATTGATAATAATTCGTACGAACTGTTGCTTCAACTACGTTCATTATAGCACGCAAGATCCGATCAAAGTCACTTGATGTCACTTTGCCTAGCTCTTCGTCCATAGCTTTTTTGTATTTTTCGACCAAAGCTTCAGAATTATTACTATTTGATGGGTTGTGATAGGCTTTAAACATATTGATCAAAATGCGGGCTACTTTCGGATGCTCTGTTAAAGCCTGCACGATGTAGCTACGGGAAAATGGAAAATCAAGTTGCTTGATATAGCGCACATAAGCCCGCAAAATCGTAATTTCGTGCCAATTGGCGCTTGCTGATAATACAAACTGGTTTAGCGCATCATTTTCAACTTCGTTATACCAAGCTTTTTCAAAAGATCTGCTAAAATCTTTCTTAACCTCTTCAACAACAATAGCCTCTTCCTGCTCCGGCGTTTCCAGCAAGAAATCATGAATCCATAAAGAACGGTCTTCTTCCGCCGGACGGACTTCAAATGGAATTTCTGAAATAACGCACACGCCCATATTCTCAAGAATCGGCATCACATCAGAAAGCGTAACAGGATGATCCAAATGGAAAATTTTCAACCGGAGGCGATTAGGTGCTAAATCTTTGGGACGATATAGATCCAGCACAATACACTGCTTCTTATAAGCCATCTCTATTTTCTCAATATCATAAACACATTGACGTGCTTTATAGGTCAATGCATAAAATTGAGGAAAAGCTCCACCGTAACGTTGATTATAAGACACCGTTATACGTTCATCATACCCGGCATCAGCCATAGCCTGCGTAAGGCGTTCCTGCCATGTTTGACCGGCTTCTCTCAAACGATCTTCAATGCGTTTAACAGAAAAATTAGAAGAGCCAACCTTACTAACATCGATGGTATACAAAACCTGAGTGAAAACAGTATTATCCATATTTGTATAGAAATTCGTGCAAGTTCCGCCTGTTTCTTTTTCTAAAATACGCTGGAATTCAGCACGTATCGACGTACCAAAACGATCACGCGGAATATAAACCAGACACGAAATATAACGCCCAAAAATATCTTTACGTAAGAAAAGGGCAATACGCTGACGCTCCCGCAAGCGCATAATATCATGGCAGATTACAAGAAGTTCTGATGCACTAAGCTGGAAAAGTTCATCACGCGGATATTTTTCCAAAATATTACGCAAAGCCCTTGCGTTATGTGAAATCGGGATATAGCTC
>JAGLKS010000109.1 GCA_023140905.1 Alphaproteobacteria bacterium
TCGGTTATCTGGGACAGCCCCTATTCTTTATAGACTTACACGTATTAATACCGTATCATGTACGTATGATGAAAAAACTTACAATTTCTGTATCTGAAGAAGTCTATGAAGGTCTCTATGCTAAAATAGGTGCAGGTCGCATAAGCCGTTTTATTGATAATTTAGCACGCCCTCATGTCGTCGACCAAGATATTGAAGATGGCTATAAAGCCATGTCACAAGATGATGCGCGTGAGTTGCAGGCTAATGAATGGACTTCGGGGCTTATAAATGAAGCGTGGTGAAATCTGGTGGGTTAATTTTGATCCTTCTGTTGGTTCTGAGATTAAAAAAACCAGACCAGCGATTATAGTAAGCAACGATATTTCAAATTATTACAGTACCCGTGTACAGGTAATTCCCGCAACAAGTGCAACACAGAAACTATATCCGCCTGAATGCTATATTCAAATTAAAAGCAAACATTCAAAAGTAATGGCTGATCAAATTATGACCGTTTCCAAAGAGCGGTTATATGATTGTATGGGCTCTGTAACATTTGAAGAGATGGACGAAATACAACGTGTTTTGTTGATACAACTTGGTGTTAAAATACATTAATTATCATAAGGAATATTATCATGTGCAGTAATACTGTACCTATGCTGCATTGTATGTTACTCTTATTTTAGAAAGGATGCATAATATGTCACGCATTGATTTAAACGAACCCTATGAAAACTATCTTCAAAGTTTGGTGGAGGCTGGATTATATAGGTCTATTACAGCTGCAACAGAAGCTGCTATTCACAGACAAATGATCGAAGATGAAAAACTACGTTTATCTTCCGTTGGTGCTGCAATAGCTAAAGGCGAAACCGATATCCAAGCTGGTCGCACGATAAGCTACACACCAACGCTGATGGCCGAAATTTCTCAAAAAGGAAAACAAGCCGCTATAGATGGAAAGACCGTAAAATCAGATGTCAGAAGTTAATTATGTTTTAGAGCTTTCCAACGAAGCTTACGATGACTTAATAAATATTCAAAACTATACTTATGAGTGTTATGGTGAAGCCAAATGGAAAGATTATGGTCAGGATCTTAATGCGGCCATGACACATATCATGCGAAACCCTCTATCAGGGCATGCCAGAGATGATGTCCCTTCTGGATACCAGGCATGGAACGTTAGTGAACATGTTATGATCTGTCGTATAGAAAATAAGACGATCTTTCTAATCCGAGTTCTACATAACAAAATGGATTTTAGGTTTCAGTTTTAGGACTGATGATGAAACCCGCCGTAATTCCCATAA
Source organism: Alphaproteobacteria bacterium (assembly GCA_023140905.1). Classification (GTDB taxonomy): domain Bacteria; phylum Pseudomonadota; class Alphaproteobacteria; order Micavibrionales; family Micavibrionaceae; genus UBA1672. The sequence goes on from JAGLKS010000109.1 coordinate 1,299, forward strand.
GACACATTATCAAACATTACATATACACCTATTATGTATTGACATAGTAATACTTCTGTGTTACTATATAATCTATATAAAATAAGGTATGTGAAATGACTACGTTGCAGACTAGAATTAGTGAAGATTTAAAAATTAGGGCGGATGCTCTTTTTAAAGATATGGGATTAACAACTACCGATGCTGTACGGATGTTTCTTACACAATGTATAAATCAAGGCGGTTTACCGTTCCAACCAACAGGAAAAATTCCCAATAGACAGACGCTAGAAGCTTTAAATGAAAAAAGCGGCACTTCATATAAAAGTATTGAGGAGCTATCAGGACTGTGGAAATAATTACTAAGATCAGATTTGAAAAAGATGTAAAAAAGTTAAAAAAGAGACAGAAAGATTTTTTAAAACTAGAAGCAGTATTACGCAGGATCGTGTCTGGCGAGCAATTAGAAAGTAAATATAAAAACCATCCTTTGGTCGGAAATTGGCAACCATGTTGGGAACTACATATAGAGCCTGATTGGTTGCTGATATATTACGTAGATGTTGAGGCTGATCAACTAATTTTATATCGTACTGGCAGTCATTTAGATTTGTTTTAGGGGCTGTCCCAGATAAC
>JAGLKS010000011.1 GCA_023140905.1 Alphaproteobacteria bacterium
AAGACACAGGCTGGCATCCGGCCAAAGGGGAAACCCGCATCAATGCGATGATTGAAAACCGTCCTGATTGGTGCATTAGCCGTCAGCGTACTTGGGGCGTTCCGATCGCGCTATTCTTGCACAAGGAAACCGGTGAGGTGTTGCTGGATGAAGATGTGTTTAACCGCATTGGCGATGTGTTCGAAAAAGAGGGTGCAGATGCATGGTGGAAAGAGGGCGCAGCGCAGCGTTTTCTAGGCGATAAATATAACGTCGATGATTACACCCAAGTCTTTGATATTGTTGATGTCTGGTTTGAATCCGGCTCTACTCATGCCTTCGTTGTTGGTGATACTGAAACATGGCCATGTTATGAAGGAGTGGGCGATCAGGTTGACCTTTATCTTGAAGGCTCAGACCAGCACCGTGGCTGGTTCCATTCCTCCCTTCTCGAAAGTGTCGGAACCAAAGGCATAGCGCCGTATAAGAACGTACTGACCCATGGATTTGTCCTTGATGAGAAGGGCTATAAAATGTCTAAATCTGTAGGTAATGTGGTCGATCCTCTCAAGATGATGGAACAATATGGTGCAGATATTATCAGGCTTTGGGTGATGTTATCCGATTATGCTGAAGATATTCGCATTGGTAATGATGCCCTGAAAAATACCAGCGATCTATACCGCCGCCTAAGAAATACGCTACGTTTCTTATTAGGATCACTGGATGGTTTCACAAACGAAGAACGTATAGATTTGAGCGAGGGTGAACTTAGCAAATTACCAGAGCTAGAGCGTTATATGCTTCACCGTTTGGCTGAGATGGATGCGGCTGTGCGCTCTTGTATCGAGAATTACGAGTTTGGCAAACTGGCTAAAATGCTCCATGATTTTTGTAACACAGAGCTATCGGCCTTTTATTTCGATATCCGCAAAGATCGCCTTTATTGTGATGATCCGGCCAGCTTTGAGCGTCGGGCATGTCGTACAATCATGGCGGAAATCTTTAAGTTTTTGAGTGCATGGCTTGCTCCTATGCTTGTTTTTACTACCGAAGAAGCGTGGAGCCATCGCCCTGAAGGTGTTTTTGAGGATGCTGAAAGTGTGCATTTGCGTGAATTTCCGGAAGTGCCGGAAGAGTGGGCGGATGATTCCTTGGATAACAAATGGGAGGGTATCATGTCCGTGCGCAAGTCTGTTCTGGAAGCTATTGAACCATTGCGTGCAAGCAAAGAGATGGGTTCTTCACTGGCAGCCCATCCGGTTATTAAGACCTCTAACGAGGTTGTGCTAGGCATGGCTGAGGAAATGGCAGATGTCTGTATTACCTCAGATGTAAACGTGGAAAAGTCAGAAAGCGAAAGCGTAGAGATCACCAAAGCCTCCGGCACAAAATGCGAGCGGTGCTGGAAAGTGCTTCCAGAAGTCACCGGAGAAACCGGCTATCTGTGTAAACGCTGTGCAAGTGTGGTGAAAGGTTAGTCAAATAGCAACTTGTGTTTACTTTTGCAGTGCGTTACTCGTCACTTACGTACCTAAGTGTACGCTGTGTTCCTCGTGCCTGCTGCAAAAATAAATCCAAGTCACTATACGTACACTGCGTTCCTTGTGTTTGCTGCAAAAATAAAGTCAAATCACTATATAAATTCATCTTAAATCAGGGTGGAGAGGCACGTTATGAACGCATCTAAAATCCGTAACCATATTCCACAAACCAGAAAAGCCAGTGTTATAGCGGGCTATAGTGCTATTGTTATTAGTGTAACTCTGATTGTTATCAAAGCATTTGCTTATCACATGAGCGGCTCACTAGGGATTCTATCGTCTTTGACCGATTCTGTCCTCGATTCGATTATTTCTGTAATCACTTTGGCCAGTGTATATTATGCAAGTCGGCCAGCCGATCTGGATCATCGCTGGGGGCACGGGAAAATGGAGGCAGTCTCTGCTTTATTTCAAGCTGTCATGATTGCCGGAGGCGGTGTCTTTCTTATTGTTGAGGCGTTAGGGAGATTATCACATCCGCAAGAAATGCAGAATTTTGGTGTGGGGATGTTGGTTATGGTAATCTCTATTACATTATCTGCTTTGCTAGTCTGGATACAACGTAAGTCCCTGGCCGAATCTAATTCCTTGGCCATAGAAGCTGATTCGCTTCACTATAGCAGTGATATCCTGATTAATACTGGAGCACTGGTTGTTATCTTCTTGACTATGCACGGCGCACCATTCTGGGTTGATGTGCTCTTTACGTTCGCTGTCGCTGTTTTTATGGGCAAAATGGCCTATGATATCGCTGGCAAATCGCTAGATATGTTGTTGGATAAAGAACTTTCCGAAGAACAACGCGTGCAGATTATCAAGATTATTGAAGATCATAGCCAAGTCGTGGATTGGCATGATTTACGCACCCGCTTAACAGGAACCAATATAGTGGTGATGATTGATATCGAGGTTGATCCGAATATGAGCTTGAAAGCGGCACACGATATTGCTGTGGATTTGGAAAAGCAGCTTATAAAATTACACCCGAATGCGGATATTTTTATCCATATCGATCCGGCAGGAGATAAAACAGATACGCGGCACCGAATCAAAGGGGTGCATATTTAAGAATTATACAGATTATTTTGCTGAAGCAACGATTGCATTCGATGCTATGCTATCCGGCGTTGTATGCAGCCACCATGCATGGCGGTTAATCGAATAAATAGGTTTGTAATGTTTAATCGTATCAGCACTGCGCATGATTTTGCTTTGATTATCCAGAACATAAGGTCCTTTCTCAGTGTAAACAATCAAAACAGCGTGAGGCATGTTCTTTTTCAAATCCTGAACAATGGCCATGCGTATACGGCTTTCAGGAACACCAAGAGCATGTAAGGCCACATATTTTGCAATTGCAAAGTCTTCGCAATCTCCACCATGTTTCAGGAATTCAACCGGAGTTGCCCAGTAATCGGATTTATCCCAGTTTTTTTGATCGATAATGTATTTCTTTTTATTCATCATTCGATCGACATGTTTAGCCATTTCGAAGATAGATTTAGAGCGATATTCTGATAACTCTATTTTCATAGCTTTAATAGTGCGGCGGGCTCGTTTTTTATGAAGTTCTTTGTCCAAACGCTCAAACATACCAAGCCATTTTGTGAAGGCTTTAAGATTTGTTGATTGTTTCTCATTGGCGCCAAATAAAGCCGGATAAACGTTTAAATCATCAAAGTGTGTAGACTTTGTTGATGCTAAAACAAGATTGGCAGATGAATGGCTGTTTGTTTCGGAAGCGCGAGCTGGCCGTGTAAATCCTGAAAAAGAGGAGAAACATAAAATACTAGCAGTAGTAAAGCGTAAAAGCCGCTGTCTTAAAAGTAAGCCGGATAACTGGTTTTTACTGATAAAACCAAGGGTTATGAAAACTTCGCCAAGAGGTTTGTGAGTTTCTTGTTGAAGTTTTAGAGATTGGTTTAGCTGACAAGGAGTAATTAATTCTTGCATAACAAGGAGTTCACCGAGTTTGTTATGACTCAGAAAATAACGAATCTTTTTTAGAATCCCTGTTTTACTCATAAGCGTTACTCAAATTTGTATTCTATTTACTCGATTTCACCATAGTTTCACTATTATTAAACACTAGAAATATTGACGAATTACTAATAAAACGCCATAAAGAGTAAAATTCTCTGATTATGTACGTTTTTTTAATAACGATATTTTTTGGTAATAAACAAAGTTCTTAAGATATATGAAAAACAAACCGATGGAAGACACTGATATTATTGAAAGAATGAACGGTATGCCCATTCTTGTTATTGGTGATATTATGCTGGATCGCTTTGTTTACGGGAAAGTGAAAAGAATCTCTCCTGAAGGGCCGGTTCCTGTTTTATCTGTAGAAAGAGAAAATATGATGTTGGGCGGAGCGGGTAATACGCTGTCCAATCTTATGCATCTGGGATGTAAAGGGCGCATTCTTTCCATTATCGGTGAAGATGAAAAAGGGCGTATATTGAAAGATGTTGCCCAAGAGAGCGGAATTGATATATCCGGCCTTATTATAAGCAAAGATTACCCGACGATTGTAAAAACCAGATATCTTGCCGGTCATCAACAAATGCTACGGGCAGATTATGAACGCAGCCTGTCTATATCGAAAGGATGTATACAATCAATATTAGATAAAGCAGCGGAGGCTATGGATGGAGTTAAGGCTGTCATTTTGTCTGATTATGGCAAAGGGCTGCTAACGTCGGAATTAATTAAAGAACTAATAGCTATGGCGCATGCTAGAGAAATTCCGGTACTTGTAGATCCCAAAGGGACAGATTTTAGTAAATATGCCAGTGCGGATATTATAAAGCCCAATAAAAAAGAATTATCTGAATCTACGGGAGGTATGCCGGTTGATACAGATGAGCAAGTCGAGCAAGCCGCTATACAATTGATTAAGACATGTGACATTGGTGTTGTGGTTGCAACACGCTCTCAAGACGGAATGAGCGTTATTCGAAAAAAACCACAAACTATACAAAATGGGAATGACACGGAAAAATCACTGGATTTTGAAACAATCCATATAAGAAGCGCGGAAGACATTGAAGTTTTTGACGTTTCAGGTGCAGGAGATACAGTCATTGCGACAATTGCAGCCGCTATTGGTGTAGGTTCCGATGTTGTAAGAGCGTCTTTATTAGCTAATGTTGCGGGTAGTATTGTTGTCTCAAAAGTAGGAACAGCATCTATTCGCGCTAAAGAGTTGCTTAACGCTCTTTCATACTATGATTTGCAAAGAGAGATGGTTCAAAACATCGAAACAGAAAGTCCGTTTTTAGCACCTGTCATGAAAGAATATGAAGCGCGTGAAGAAATTCAACGATGGAAAGCGCGGGGATTGAAAGTAGGGTTTACGAACGGATGCTTTGACATTATTCATTATGGACATGTCACGTATCTAAATGATGCGCGCCAGCAATGTGACCGCTTAATAGTTGGGCTAAACAATGATGCGTCTGTCCGTTTGCTCAAAGGAGAAAACCGGCCTGTTCATGATGAAGAATCACGCGCCCGTGTAATATCATCGCTGGGAGCTGTTGATATGGTGGTCCTTTTTGGTGCTGAGGAGAGAGGTCAGGATAACACACCACGCGCATTAATCTCTCAGATCCAGCCTGATATCTTCTTTAAGGGAGGGGATTATACAATTGACCAGCTTCCCGAAGCTTCGATAGTAACAAATTATGGCGGAAAGGTTGAAATTTTGCCTGTTTGTGAAGGGCATAGCACAACCCAATCTATTAAGAAAGTTCGCTCCTGAAGCTGATTAAAGTTCAATCGCTATACTTTCTTAACCATCTAATCTTTTTGTGTGTAACGGTGCAGGAAATAACGCTGTACCTTAATTAAAAGAGTTGTTAGAATTGTGCGCTGTAGGTGTTGTTTTAACTAGGTAAAATATGAGTGTGAATGTATGCGTATGTAAAGCATATAATTATGGGAATGTGTATTTGTCCTCTATTAACTCGTATAAATTTCCTGAACAGTTTGAACCGTGAGTAAACCAACGCTTTGAATGTAATTTATTACGGCTTTTTAGGTCCGCTAAAGTTTTATATAAACAATTTTAAGATCGGGCAATTTAAAAAGCCTGACAATTTCGAGGTCTAGTGTTATGCGTTTTTCTTATTCTGTTCTATGTTGTTGTGCTGCTTTAACTTTAAGCTCATGTATGGGGTATCCTGACCCGATGGCGAGTGGTTACGTATCTTATAATCAAGCTTATAAATCTGCGCCTGGTCCTAAAGCCAATAATATTGGATATGAATATTCATATCAGAATAACAAAGATGTACTGGAAGATATTCACCATGCTGCACGTGATCTGGTTGAGAAACTGGATGCAAAACTTGCTATGGGGGTTGATGAGATCTACTTAAAAGTGCCGGAAAGCAACGCGTTTTACAATAGTTTCGATTATGTGCTTCGTGAAGAATTTATCAAACATGGCTATAAACTTTCTAATGTTCCGGTTAATGCTGTGATTATTGATTTTGTGGCATCGCTGGAATGTACTGTGGATGAGCAAAAATCAGGAGATTATCAAAAGTTTTATCTTGGATTGGCTATCAATGTTGTTGATGGTATTCCTCAAGATTATGTAGGTGATTATTATGAGGTTCCGTCTTATGGATTTGACAGGCTATATATAAATAATGAAGGTATGAAGGTTTCTTTATGTTTGGAAAATGAACAAATCATTGATCTGGCAGCTGCAATAGAAAAACAGGAAATGAAGGCACGAGTATTAAAAACGACAAGTACGCAAGATAAGTAAGAAATAATTTGAGGAAAAGCGACGTTATGTGCAAAAACGGCAGACTTAAAACTTGTGTAATTTTAGCTTTATTTTTGCCGTTATTGGGAGCATGTCCAAGTGGTCCGTACTCATATAAGCTTAGTGCCGGATTACTTTATGCTGCATCAAGTGGTATGTTTTTAGATTCGCAAGTTAATCTAAAAGAAAAGAATTATGCTGCGGCGGATTTTCTTCAATCTAAATTCGGCAAGACAGTATCTCTTAATCATGTTATCAAAGCACAGCCTCTTGAAGAGCTGGAGCATACGGGAATTACTTCTCCATTAGGCCGTAATATTTCAGAAGGGGTGGGATTGCGTTTAAGTGAACTCGGTTATTCGGTTTTGCTGCAAGATGTGGCGCCTTATGATAGTCAGGGTCTTTATCCTGAGCCTAAATACGAAACAACTCCGCATTTTGTACTTAAAGGATTTTACACGGTTAATAATGATGACGTAGATATTATTTTACATATCGTTGATACGCAGAATAATAACGTGGTTACGCGCTTTGATTATAAAATGAGCCTCTCACGTGAAATCAAAAAACTTGTCCAAACATCGCCGAGCGTATTCCGTTTGCAAGAATAAAGATTATACAGATTCTTTTGTTTAGCGGCTCATTAGCACATAGAAAAAATGATAGCTATTATCATTTGTGCATTTGACACAGCCTTGTTTAGCAGGCGTAGTGGAAAAACTTGTTTCATTAGTTGTGTCCGGTGAGCTGTCAAATTGTGTGCTGTCACTAAAACGTTTTGAATTTGCTGCATTGATGCAAGTGCCGGAGTCTTCCGGTTGACCGTCATAGCCAAGAGATTCATTAATAATTGCACAAAATTCTTCCGTAACATTAGGTAAGACAGCAACCAGTTCGGCTTCATCCGATCCAACATCCGGCAATGTTGTCTGACCGAAAAACTCCCAGTTATCGCCATTGTTTATGTCATCTGGAGGTGCGTTATATTTTGCGTTGCCGCCATCACTAGAGAAAATCTGGTCAGATCTATCAGTGTCTGAAGCTAAATCCCCGTAATCTGCGGGGGCAAGGGGGTGTGCAAAACGTATGTCATTTTCGCTAACACCATTTTGCATGACATAGTGAACGCCACGTTCTAGCTCAGCTGCATGTTGACGAAGTTGGGTTGCGCGTAAAATCAGAGTTTCTTTATCAACATTGGAACGGCTGCTGGAAGAACCTTGAATAGCCGCTGTCAATGCTGCAATAAGCGCGATGGTAATAAGAATGATGATAAGGATATTCCCCTGTTCATTGCGGAGTTCATTGCGAATTGAGCGAGGCTTGATAAAAGAGCAGTATAGCAAAAGACAGGAGCGTAGCATAATAACAAATCTCAAAAATTAAAGAATATGGATACCCTGATAAAGGCAGACTAATTGTTTAAAGGTGCAAGAACGATACAGTCAGGAAGAGCTGCGCAGGCGTCTTTTGCATCATTCTTTGAATATCCGTCAAAGCGTCCGCGGTAAATCCATCCTTGTGCGGTTTTTATAGGAGCAATTCTGGTTTTTGCAGAATTTAATGACATGGGAAGCATATTAAGGGTTTCAGTCAAAGCATTCTCAGCTCTGTCTTTGGTGGTGAAAGCTCCGATCTGTATGGACCAGTTATTGTTCAAGTTCTGGCTTATCTCATGATAAAGTGGAGTAGCAGAAGGTTCAATATCATGTATGCTTGCTACAATAATATCCGAAGTTTCTGTCTGAGTTTGCTTTTTGCTTTTATCTTTCGAAATATTGTTCAGTTGCGCTGAAATAGCAATTAAACCTGTTTCAATCCGGTTGCGTACTGTGATGTCATAATCTCCTTCGCCAATCATGCGGTTGAACATGGAGTCTTCTTGTGAAGAATAAAGCATATCCCAACGTGAGAATTTCTCTTGCTGTATAGTGTTTGGTGTTGAAGCAACTGATAGTATATTATCATCGCTCTTATCATTATTATGCGTATAAGCAATGGAAGTAATTGGTTTTTTCTTTGGTATGGGAACTTCGTTAGCCAGAATGTATATGCCTTCGACTTTTGTAAAAGCGTTATCAAGCAGTTTTTTCATCTGTGCATTGCGTAATTTACCGTTGCGTCCTCCGAAGATAACTCCGATTAAGCGATGATCTCCACGCGTAACTGAGGCAATAAGATTAAAGCCTGAAGGGCGGATATAACCGGTTTTCATTCCATCCATCCCTTTATAACTCTGCATTAGTTTATTGTGGTTGCGGTATGTTTTTCCTTCATAGGTGAAGCTCTTTGTTGAAAAATAATGATAATATTTTTCGTAATCAGTGATGAGGATTCGTGCCAGCAAAGCCATGTCACGTGCAGTGCTTACTTGTTTTGGGTCATGCAAGCCAGACGCATTTCTGAAATGTGTTTGTTTCATTCCAAGAGATCGTGCTTTTCTATTCATTTTATAGGCGAATTCTTTCTCGGTTCCGCCCAGTTTTTCAGCAATGGCTGCAGCAACATCATTGGCTGATTTGGTTACGAGTGATAATATTGCATCTTCTACTTTTATAGTGGAGCCAACAGGGAGGCCTAATTTACTTGGAGACATATCCGCAGCATGTCTGGAAATATATACGCGGCTATACAACTTAAGCCTACCGTTATCAAGTGCATCAAAAACCATAAGTAAGGTCATTAATTTAGTGAGCGAAGCAGGGTGTAATATCTTATTTTCATTTTTATGATATAGAACTCGCCCTGTTCCCGTATCTACTACAAACGCGGCATATTTTTCTTTATAAACGTTTAAATCAATATTTTTCGCTTGTGTTTTTACGGGTGCAAGCGTGATACATGCGACAATTAGATACAGCAGTATGCGCCCTGTATGTTTTCGCCAGTGGACAAGTAACTTATTGCAATAACGTGTTTTTTTTACTGTTTTGCTCATAGTCTCAATTTATAAAGATTTAAAAGTGTGGAAGATATCAATAAAAAGCAGAGCAATGCCCTACAAAAATATAATGAAGTAGTATACTATAATTTGTAGAGTATGTCTATTTCTACACTGTGTATATGTTTACCGTAACATTTTTGTGCGACGCACAATAAAAATGCTTGACAAAAACAATCTTTAATTTATCTTGTTAAGTACGTTGTGCGTTGCAATACTATTTGTTACAAAGTGTGTGTGTTGAGGATATGAGAGAAAATCAAAAATATACACCTATGATTTATTTTTATTAGGAGACTATTATGAGCAAAACATCCAATTCCAATCCGTTTGATCAGTTGATCAAAGGCAGTACTGAGTTTAGTAATCAATATTCTGAAGCGTGCACAAAATCTACATCAATCTTGATGAAAGGTTTAGAGGGTATTGTTGAAACAGCAATGTCTCTTATTCAGAGTTCTACAGATAAACAAGCTAAGTTTGTTAAACAAGCTATAAGCAGCAAAAATGTTAACGAACTTACTGAAATTCAAAGCAAAATCGCACAAGAAAACTTTGACGATTTTGTTGCAGGGTTGACAAAGATTTCTGAAATGAGCGTTAAAGTTCTTTCCGATAGTTCAGAACCTTTGAACTCTGAATTGAGTAAAGTTGTGAAAAAAGCAACTAAAGCAACGAGTGCAGCTGCTGCATAGTTTTTGCTGAGAACATAAATAGAATATTTAAACTCCCTCTGTAATCGTTGTGTTATATGGGGAGTTTTTTACGAATCACTGTATATGTGCAGCATTCTTTTTTTGTCGGTATGATGGTATCATGAAAGACAATTTCAATTATATATAGACGTAATCTGGATTTTTATGTAAGAAAACGTAGGAAGATGTCTTTGAGAAAGATAAAGAGAGGTAAATATGACACCGGATATTTATGCTGATATCAAAGTAATTTTGACAGATATTGAAGGAACTGTTACGTCTCCATCTTACAGAAAAGACGTGCTTGTCCCTTACATCAGTGCCAATCTTGCTGACTATGTCTGGAATAACGAACCCGAATTAATTCAGCATCTTGACGCTGTGCGTGAGGATGAAAGAAATCCGGATTTAAATACAGAAGAAGTCGTGGAAGTTTTGCTGCGTTATCTCGAAGATGAAGAGGTGACCTCTCCGCTTGAATTTCTTCAGGATATGGTTTCAGATGAAGGATATATTTCAGGACGGCTGCAAGCGCATGTTTATGATGATGTGCTGTGTGCTTGTAAACGTTGGCAGGATCAAGGGTGTTTGCTCTATATCTACTCGTCTCTTAGTGTGCAGGAACAACGTCTTTTTCTAGCTCATTCGCAGGTTGGTGATATTAGTAAGATCTTTTCCGGTTTATATGACACCAAAACAGGCGGGAAAAGACTCCCTGGTAGCTATGAAAAGATTGCTGCAGCAATTGGAGTGCCAATGGCTGATATTTTGTTTCTTACCGATAATATAGAAGATGCGGTTACAGCGTCTAACACTGGAATGAAGGTTATTGTTCTGGATCGTAAGGGTTGTCTGGATAACACATATGGATGTCGGATAGAGCGTGATTTTGATAATATTCTACCGGAAGTCGTTCCAGCATAAATACCCAAGAAGGGCATAAATACCCAAGAGGGGCATAAATACCCAAGAGGGGCATAAATACCCAAGAGGGGCAACTATATTAAGGTGTTAAAACTCTCTAACTACAAAAAAGAACTTGACCTTATAGTTAAACACTATTATAAATCGCGCCTAGATTATAGATCTGTCCGAGACTGTAGGCGCTTTGATACAAAAGGTAAGTTCTGCATAGATAGAGAAAATTTTAGTTCCTGAACGAATGTATGAAGGGAACAGATGAAAATTTTCTATTTTTTGTTTTGGACAGTGGCTATCTAAAAGGTAGGCCGCTTTTTTTTATTGTTTAAACATATAAAATTCAGGAGCAAGACCCATGGGTATGAGCCGGGCACAAAAAGAAGTAGAAATTCAGGAATTGAACGAACGCTTTACAAAAGATGAATTGGTTGTTGTAACGCATTATTCAGGTCTAAGTGTTGCTGATCTTTCTGCGTTGCGTACACAACTTCGTGAAGAGGGTGCGACATTTAAAGTGACCAAAAACTCTTTAGCAAAATTAGCGCTTAAGGGTACTAAGTTTGAGGGTCTTGGCGATATGTTTACCGGTCCTACAGGTGTGGCTAGTTCACAAGATTCTGTTGCGGCTGCAAGAGTTGCACACAAATATGCCAAAGGAAATGACAAGTTAGTTATCCTTGGTGGTGCGCTAGGTGAAATGGTTCTGGATGCGAAAGGCATTGAAGCAATTGCTAAATTGCCATCTCTTGATGAAATTCGCTCCAAACTGGTTGGTTTGCTACAAGCATCTGCTACGAAATTGGCCGGTCTTATGCAAGCGCCTGCTCGTGACTTGGTCGGTGTAACCAAAGCTTACGGCGAAAAAGGTTAATTATAAAAAAAGTTTAACAGCAAGATTATTTTAAAGATTGAAAAAGGAGATATATAATGGCTGCTAATTTGGAAAAAATTGTTGAACAACTATCTGAACTAAGCGTTCTTGAGGCTGCAGAGCTTTCAAAGCTTTTGGAAGAAAAATGGGGCGTGACAGCTGCTGTTGCCGCACCTGCTGCTGTTGCTGCTGTTGACGGTGATGCAGCGGCTGCTGAAGAGCAAACAGAATTTGATGTTGTTCTTGAAGCTGCTGGTGGTAACAAAATTTCTGTGATTAAAGAAGTTCGTACTATCACAGGCCTAGGTTTGAAAGAAGCAAAAGACCTTGTTGAAGCTGGTGGTAAAGCTGTTAAAGAAGGCGCATCGAAAGAAGAAGCTGAAGAAATCAAAGGCAAGCTTGAGGCTGCCGGTGCAACTGTTGTTCTTAAATAGTTAAAATCGTAATAACGTTTTGCATTTCCCGCTTGAAAAAATAAGAGGCGGGGGGTGCTTTTTTACTTGCCTGTCTACGATTAAGGTTGACAATGACATGATAGGTAGGCCATATAGCTAACGAAGTTTTTCAGGATAGACGTGATATCGGTATTGATACGATCCTTGTTAAAGGACACAACGTTATAAAAAAATAGTAAAGCCACTTTGGTATTCGAAAAAGAGAATACTAAAGAGTGGTCTTTTTTGCGTGTTATGACCCAGTTTGTTTTGTGCTCTCTGGGAGTCATAAGTAAGCAGGCATATACAAGATATGTAAGACATATATATAAGACATATAAAAAGGTAGAATCATTATGTGCGCAGCAAAAGCCAAAACCAAAGCCTCAAATAATAAATTCAAAGGATATATAGCCGCTAACAGTATTGAAAGTTATACGGGAAAAAAACGCGTTCGTCGTAGTTTTGGACGTATTGATGAAGTTGCGCAAATGCCAAACTTGATTGAGCTTCAGCGTGAATCCTATGAACGGTTTCAACAAAAAGATATTCCGGCAAGTGAACGTGAAATTACGGGTTTGGAAGAGGTTTTTGCTTCTGTGTTTCCGATTCGCGATTTTGGCGATAAAGCTGAGATTGACTTTGTTAAGTATGAATTCGAAGAACCAAAATATGACGTTGAGGAATGTCAGCAACGTGGAATGACCTACGCTGCGCCTTTGCGTGTAACCTTACGTTTATCTGTTTTTGATGTGGATGAAGAAACAGGCTTGCGCTCTATTCGTGATATTAAGGAACAAGATGTTTACATGGTTGATATGCCAATGATGACGGAAAACGGGACTTTTGTTGTTAATGGTACAGATAGAGTGATTGTTTCTCAAATGCACCGTTCGCCCGGTGTGTTCTTTGATCATGACGGTGGTAAAGGCCATGTCTCTGGAAAATATCTATTCTCTGCACGTGTTATTCCTTATCGTGGATCATGGCTTGATTTAGAATTTGACGGCAAAGACCTTATGTATGTTCGTATCGATAGACGTCGTAAATTGCCTTTGACGACATTTTTGCGTTGTCTGGATAGCGCTGAAAGTGAAAAACTGCGCGCAGAAGCTATGGAAAATGATGAGGAAATTGATCCTTTAATGGTTCAGGGTATGTCCAATGAGGAGATGCTAGGTAATTTCTATGATGCGGTTGTTTACACAAAAACCAAAAAGGGTTGGAAAACTCCTTTTGATGGCGAACGTATGCGCGGCGTGAAAATGTCTTTTGACCTTATTGATGCCAAAACCGGCAAAGTTGTCATGGAAGAAGGCACAAAAATGACAGTGCGCAAGGTTAAGAAATTAAAAGAAGACGGTCTGGAAAATGTGATTGTGCAAGAGCCACAGCTTTTGGGGCGTTTCTTGGCAAAAGACATCTATGATATGGAAACCGGCCTTGTAATGTTTGAAGCCGGATATGAACTTGAAGAGGGTGATTTTGAGAAACTGGCTGAAGCCAGTGTGGATCAGCTTGAGTTTTTAGCTATTGATTATCTTAATGTAGGGCCGTATTTGCGTAATACTTTGATGGCTGATAAATGTGATACACGTGAAGAAGCTTTAATCGATATTTATCGTGTGATGCGTCCGGGTGAACCACCTACAGTAGATTCTGCGCAAGCTTTGTTTGACTCTCTATTCTTTGATGCAGAACGTTATGATCTTTCTCCTGTTGGCCGTGTAAAAATGAATGCACGCCTTGAACTGGATGCAGAGGATCAATTCCGTATTTTGTGCAAAGCTGATATTTTGGCGATTGTGAAATATCTTCACGGTTTGAAAGATGGTGACGGCGAAGTTGACGATATTGATAATCTGGGTAACCGTCGTGTTCGCTCAGTGGGTGAATTGATGGAAAATCAAGTGCGCATTGGTTTGCTACGTATGGAACGTGCAATCCGTGAACGCATGAGCTCAGTTGAAATTGATACTTATATGCCTCACGATTTGATTAACTCAAAGCCTGCTCAAGCTGCTGTGCGTGAGTTTTTTGGTTCATCACAGCTTTCACAATTTATGGATCAAACAAATCCTCTTGCTGAATTAACGCATAAAAGAAGATTATCAGCTTTAGGACCGGGAGGACTGGCAAGAGAAAGAGCAGGATTTGCGGTGAGAGATATTCACCCGAGTCATTACGGACGAATTTGCCCTGTAGAAACACCTGAAGGACCTAATGCCGGTCTTATTGGAAGTTTAAGTACATATGCAAAAGTAAATGAATATGGATTTATAGAAACGCCTTATTATGTAGTTAAAGACGGAATGATAACAGAGGAAATACATTATTTAAGCGCAGATGAAGAAGATATTTTTCGTGTTGGTCCCGGGGATGTATCTGTTACAGATGATGGCAAAATAATAAGTGAACAGGTGCCTATACGTTATAAAAGCGAATTTACAATGAGTGAAGCTACTAAGGTAGATTATGTCGGAGTATCACCTATACAAATAGTTTCAATAGGCACATCATTAATACCGTTTCTTGAGCATGACGATGCAAACAGAGCGCTTATGGGTTCAAACATGCA
>JAGLKS010000110.1 GCA_023140905.1 Alphaproteobacteria bacterium
GTTTAGATACCGACTCCCTTTTTCAAAGATTGAGGATGTAACAACAATAAACAGGATTCCATGGTATGTCGGCTGGGGTTTGCGGCTGTGGGGAAGAAGACTTGCTTTTGTCAGTATGCACAAAAAAGCTGTTGTGATTGAAAAGAAAAAGGGAGTATTCAGGCGCCTGGTACTTACAACACAGAACCCAGACGATTTTGTTGGGAGGCTAAAAGAGAAAATGACGAAAATGAAAAAATAATTGGGTGATGAACTGAACCTGTGGGAACACAGAATTTAGAACATATTCCTCAATCCTCCTCCCACTCGTCTTCTTTGTCAATGTTCCCGATAATCTTTGCCATATCGTGATAGAAGGGGGGAATGTTTTCAAATGACGAAAGCGTCGGAAGGTCATTCTATTATATTATTTCTGCTAAATCTTTGAGTTCTTGGCAAAAACTACAGAAGCTTTGTGATTTATTCTTTTCAACATCCATGTGAGGTGTGATTTTTATAGCCCATGCTGATTTTTCTGCTCCAACTCGCTGCCATCCTTGGGCAGAGAGTTTTTGAGACCCTCCTATGTATATAGCATCGGCGAGCCGTTCCCATGTATCACAAATAGAGTCATTAACATATTTCTTAAGAATCGTCATCTTAGCATGTGGATACGCTTTTTTTATTGCTGAGATATCACCAAGAAACCACGCCTCACCTTCTTCAACAGCAATACAAAAGCGTGTTTCTGGTTGGGGATTGCATGTTTCCAAAATCATATGAAGTTCTTCTCTAAATGTACTTAGATGTTTATCATCGAGATCACATACAACAATTACGGCAGCAGAGTAACCCGGCGGATTATTTACAAACGTGTTTCCATATCCGCGAAGCAATCTGGGTAGCTGATCAAGAAGAATGCGCTTGTATGGATCAGTACTTCCCTTTAAATTTCTTGGAATCCGACCAATCCCTTTATAGGAAATAATCCTGCAGGTGTGTTCATCTCCAATGATTTTGGGCACAAGAATGTCCAGCGCCTTTTTCCCAGATTGATCTTCAACAAGTATCTCTAAATGCATCGACTTACCTCTCATCCAGATAATCGCTGTACCACAACCCTCCTAAAGGAAGGCCTTGTTCAACCATATTATTCACCATCAGAATTTCACTAGCCCGCTGAATCGTGGTAAAGCCATCTTCCCCTTTTTTTAAAATCCATACTTCTTCTGGCTCAAAAGCATCAACGAAATAGGGTTGATGTGTTGTGATAAAAACCTGAGAACTACCCTTGCGCCCAGTCGCATGCTCTCTAAATTCATTGGCCAATGTTTCTAAGAGCTTGTGATAAAGTCCATTTTCCGGTTCTTCAATGCATAAAAATGGAGGAGGGGTAGGATCCTCTAATAGAAGTAAATATGCAAAAACTTTTAATGTCCCATCTGACATCTGCTGAGCATAGAATGGATCTTGAAATCCCCTGTCGTTAAACTGAAGCAAAAGCCGACCATCGGGAGTTTTTTCAGTTTTAATTTGATCGATTCCTGGTATCTTCTCTGCAATCCGGTTGAGAATAGCTTGTAAACGTTTGGGGTGTTCACGTTCCATAAACTGCACTACATTGCCAAGATTATCTCCATGAATATTCAGGTGTTTCTGGGGGCCGGCAAGAGGCAAGCTGCGTGCTGCATCCGGTGTGAAGTAACTTAAGTACCAACTTTCAATAAATCGTCTAAAAGCTGCAATTCTAGGATGTTGTTTTAATGACCCAAGTGTTGCTATACCAAGTTTCCTTCTGTCTTCAAGCTCAACTATCTCAGTCTCTCTACTTTCCTCTTTACCACTATGTTGAAGCCATTCAAGAAATGTTTTGATATCAATAGGCTCTTTTTCTTCATCTATCTGATGACCTTCTATTTCACCTTTCCAGACAACTCCTTTACCATTATTAAGAAGCAGGAACGAAAACGGCCAACCACGTTTCTGCCCTTTCCTCCGTTGTCGCAGGCGTTCTTTTTGAACATAAGGTCTTTCATGTTCATCCACAGCAATAGATAATTCATATGTTATTGGGCGTGATTTCCCATCTTCTTTGTAATATACCTCGAACTCAATTGGTCCCTCTTCTCCTTGTGATCTGATTCTTTCAAATCCACCACGCTCCCGTATGTCACAAGCTTCCTCAACTCCATTTTTAAGGCAGTCCGCAAGAAATCCGAATGCATCGAAAAGCGTACTTTTCCCCACCCCGTTTTTTCCGATTATTGCTGTCATTGGTGTCAAAGGAGCAGATTCTTGGGTATCCCATAATTTCCCAAGTGTTACGTCTTTCAATGCCCGAAAATTCCGTATCCTGAGTCCTTCGATTTTAGCCATTTTGCCTCACTCCATGCTTAGTCATACCACACGAGATATTTAGATTTTTTTAATATTATGAGTTCGATCGTTCGCATCGATGAGAATAGTATGGTGTGTTCCGCCATCAAGCAACTATCTCAAAAACTTCAAGTTCAATCTTCCTCTTCCCAACCTTCTTCATCAT
>JAGLKS010000111.1 GCA_023140905.1 Alphaproteobacteria bacterium
TTGATATATATAGGACCAAGAGCACCCGCAGCAATCCAAACAATAATTAAAGCGAGTATAACAGTTAATGCCGGTTGAATCATCTCAATCAATGCATCAATTGCTTCATCCACATCTTTTGTATAAAACTCTGCGACTTGATCCAACACTGCTGATAGCTGCCCGGATTCCTCTCCGATTTTAACCATACGAACAACCATGCTAGGAAATTCTCCCGAAGCATTTAGCGAATCTGAAAGCGTACTCCCCGCTTGCACGTAATTCTCAACACTTTCCATAGCATCCAGCAAAACCATATTATTAACTGTATTGCGAGATGAAACTAGCGCTTTAATCACATCAATACCACTGGCAAATAGCGCACCAAAAGTCTGTGCATAACGTGCAATCGTTATTTTACGAATCAAATTACCAGCGATGGGTAAAGACAGATAAATCGAATCAAGCCTATATGCAATTCTCTCCGACATGCGCCGCGCCCCTACAAATGCCCCAAACAAAATAGGAGGGACGGCCAACACAATATATGTTCCATAAACCGGCCAACCGAATATCTTAAATTGCGCTTCCACAAAGAAGTTCGATGTTGCAATCAACCAAATTGTAAACCAGGGAAGCTCAATATCCAGATATTTCAGAAACCCTACAATTTGCGGTACAACAACACTCATCATGAAAACCACAACAAGGACAACGACAACCGTCACAATCGTAGGGTAACGCGTTGCCTTTTTGATCTTTGCTTGCAGCGCATCCACCCATTTAAGATATTTTTCCAACTGCAAATACGAGGCTGTCAAATCACCCGTATCCTCGCCAGACTTAATCAAAGAAATATAAAGCGGCTTAAATATCTTTGGGTGTTTATTCATGGCTTCAGACAAAGAAGACCCGTCACGCACATCACGGTAAATCTCACTCATTATATCGCGCATCATATCATTTTCTGAACCATCGCGGATATCACCTAACGCATCAAGCAAAGGAACGCCCGCGCTTTGCATTTGTTCCATATGAATAAAGAATTGTATAAGATCGCGAACTTTGACCTTATTAAAACTAATCCCTGAAATTTTACTTTTTCTCTTACTTAAAGACGTACACTGAACCAGCTCTAAACCACCACTTTGAAGTTGATTATATAAATCAACTTCATTCAAAGCCGAAATCACCCCGCGAACAGGCCGACCTCTTTTATTGACCGCTTTGTACTTATAACGTTCGATGGTTTTCACCCTTCCATAGCGAAAAAATTCTGATAACAAAGAAATAAAGACTAACGCTGGATATCCACAACCTTGCTAATTGCAGAGATATCCGTCATCCCCTCAAGGACTTTTAAAATACCGTCATCTTTCATATTTTTGAAGTTCTTTTTCATCGCTAAAGTTTTAATTTCAGCTTTTGACTCATTACGCGCAACCAGTTCATCAAGTTCTTCATCAAACAGCAAAATCTCAACAAGAGCTATCCGGCCTTTATAACCTGTATTATTACAGACAGAACAGCCGCCTTCTTTAGCTTTATAAATACGCGGAGGACTAGCTGGGTCAATTCCCAAAATTTTGCATTCTTCATTGTCCGGTGTATATTCCTCTCGACAATTCTTACATAACCGACGCGCAAGACGCTGTGCAAAAACAGCGATAATAGCTCCGGCAAGCATTCCCGGCTTTAACCCAAGATCAAGCAAACGCGGCAAAGCACCAAACGAATCATTTGTGTGCAATGATGTATAAACCTGATGCCCGGTCATTGCAGCTTTAAGCGCCATATCTGCCGTCACACTATCACGAATTTCTCCAATAAAGATAATATCCGGATCTTGCCGTAATAAAGCTTTGATACCATCGGCAAATTCTAAAATCCCTTCACGCACATGTGTCTGACGTATCATAGGCAAGGAGTATTCCACCGGATCTTCCAAGGTCTGAATATTAACCTCAACATCGTTAATTTCATTCAGTATGGAATAAAGAGATGTACTCTTACCACTCCCTGTAGGACCGGTAACAATAATAATCCCTTCCGGTTTGGATGTCGCAATCTTAAGCTTCTTAAGGTTCTCTTCACTAAAGCCCAAAGCCTCCATAGGCATAATGCTCTCGCTTTTATCAAGCACCCGTAGCACGATATTCTCACCATGCATTGTAGGCAATGAAGACACACGGAAATCTGCTTCGCGTCCACCAATATTCAAGTGGAAACGTCCATCTTGAGGTGAAAACTTATCAGCAATATTCATCTCAGACATAATTTTTAAACGCTGAGAAATCCCGTTCCAGTGTTGCTTATGTAAAATTTGTGCAGTAAACAACACCCCGTCTAAACGATACCGAAGCCGTACAAAGTTTTCCTCCGGCTCAAAGTGCAAATCAGAGGCTCCCATCTTCACAGCGTCGAACACAAGCGCATTAACAAGGCGTACAATCGGGTGTGAAAATGCTTCTTTCTCATTCAAAGAAGAGACTTCTTTTTGCGCCTTACCCTCTTCAAGTTCAGCAAGAATATCGTTAATCGAGCTTGCATACCCATATGATGCATCAATAGCTTCAGACAAAATCGATCCCGTTGTGACCATCGGTTTAATCTGAAAACCCCTATTAGGCAAAAAACGCCTTAACGTATCAAGTGCCACGACATCGTAAGGATCAGACATCGCTACATAAACAGAATCTTCCGTAAAGGAGATTGGCAAAATCTGATGTTCTTGTGCCAAAGATTTGGTCAAAATCGATAAAGCCTCGCCGTCAACAATAGTATTACGAGGATCAAACACTCCGAAACCAGAGCTTTCAGCCAAAAACAAAGTAAGTGTGTCTTCTTCAATAAAGCCCAGTTCAACCAAAACCTCGCCAAGCATCTTACCGGATATCTTTTTCTCCTGCAGAGCCACATTCAGTTGATCTTCAGTAATAAGGCCCATAGCGACCATCCGCTCGCCTATCCGCCCTTTACCTATACCACCACTATTTCCTTCACATTGCCCTCCAGACGATTCAGTAAGATTTCCACCCAAAGTCTGTAAAGCAGTGCCTTCAGACTCAGAAGTGTTCTCTTTTTGACCTGACACTGTGGGACCGTCTGATGGACCAGTATTTACACCTACACCGGACATAGAAATCAGGTCCCCTTCCAGAGCCGAGGCATCTTTACCATCATCTCCGACAGTGAGACCTTCTTCGATTTCACTAACAAAAAAGTCTACCTCCTCACCAACAACATCATTCTCCGATGATGAAGACACATGACTATCATCCTGTTCTTGTTTATTCAGCTTCCCGGCATCAACATCAAGACTGATATCCTTATCAGACTTTTTGTCTCCAGAACTTTCATTAAGAATAACAAGATCAATTTCTTCCATCACGCAACCTGTACAATATTTGTATAAACAACTGTCTAATACCTAAAGCTTTTGTATTTACAAAGCAGCATCTCAGACCAAAATCTACTATTAGCCTAACAAAAAAAGCCAGTAGAGAAAATACATCTGCACCGTAAAGCCGTCTTATAAACACAATTATAGTAGTTTCACTTAAGAATAACACTGGGTTGTATCATAATCTGTTTTTCTATCTTTTAACAGCCCAACAAACATCTAATACCATCCAATAAACAAAAAAAGCGCGCAACACGTCATATGTGCGCACTTCTTAAATCTGTAATTACAGTGGTTCAACTCAGCTGAAATAGCAGCCCTATTTGTCTTTACGTGGCCATTCTGTGAATGTCAAAACGCTTTCATCAATACCGCAAACTGTTGCAGCAATACGAGCAGACACAAGATACGGGTCTGCATTCGCACCCGGACGACGATCTTCAAAATAGCCGTAGCCTTTTTGAGCAACCAGCTCTGGAATACGAATAGAACATCCACGATCAGCTATACCAGCTTTGAAAGTATGAATATCACATGTTTCATGGTGTCCTGTAAGACGACGGTCTAAAGCATGTCCATAAACTTTGATGTGATCTTCGTGATTTTTGGACAAAGCTTCAATCGCCGCTTCAATTGCCTCCATACCTTTTTTCTTGTCACGCGTCGCTTTTGTTGAAAAATTAGTATGCATACCAGCCCCGTTCCAGTCGCCCACAATAGGTTTATTATGCGTAGAAATTGTTACACCATAATCTTCGGCAACACGATACAATATCCAGAGAGCTAACCACATATGGTCAGAAATCTTCAAAATACCAGCAGATTCTTTATCATCACCACGCCAGCCAATTTGAAATTCCCACTGACCAGGCATCACTTCCGCATTAATACCATAGAACATAAGCTCTACATCCATACACATACGAGCATGCTCTTCCACGATCTCTCGGCCAAAAGCTTCGTCCGCGCCAACACCACAGTAATAAGGACCTTGAGGACCGGGAAATCCTGTTTCAGGCCACCCCAAAGGCTGACGACCATCAAACATTGTGTATTCTTGTTCAAAGCCCGCCCAAGGCTCTTGTTCAGCAGCACCGGCATCTAATACAGCGCGAAGCTGTGCACGAGAGTTAGATTCGTGGGCTGTGCCATCCGGGTTTAACACTTCGGACATAACCAAGTAGTTACCTTCACCACGGAATGGATCTTGCACAAAAGAAACCGGCTTCAAAATACAATCTGAATCACTTCCTGTAGCCTGATTTGTCGAAGACCCATCAAAACTCCACTCAGAAAAATCTTCAATAGATGGATTACTGCCGACATTGACTGCACGCGCCTTAGAACGCAAGTGACGCGTTGGAACCGCGCCATCCATCCAAATATATTCGGCCAACATAAATTTCGACATGTTTAAAAAACCTCCAATGTTCCATTTTTTGCGATTGATTTATCCGCGCACACTCGCACGATTAGCGCAGAAAAACAATTTTTTTAACAACTCTAATGATAAAACTTTTACGTATCTAAAAAGCTGCGGAGCTTACGTGAACGACTTGGATGTTTGAGCTTACGCAAAGCTTTGGCTTCAATCTGGCGAATACGCTCCCGAGTCACATTGAATTGCTGCCCAACTTCTTCCAAAGTATGATCCGTATTCATACCAATACCAAAACGCATACGAAGCACACGCTCTTCACGTGGCGTCAATGATGCAAGAACACGCGTTGTTGTTTCACGTAAATTCGAGTGAATAGCGCTATCCACCGGCAAAACAGCATTTTTATCTTCAATAAAATCGCCAAGCGATGAATCTTCCTCATCCCCAATCGGTGTTTCAAGAGACACCGGTTCTTTTGCTATCTTCAGAACTTTACGTACTTTATCAAGCGGCATATGCAACCGTTCAGCCAGCTCTTCAGGTGTAGGCTCACGGCCAATCTCGTGCATCATCTGGCGACTGGTACGTACCAATTTGTTGATTGTCTCAATCATGTGAACCGGGATACGAATCGTACGCGCCTGATCGGCAATCGAACGGGTAATAGCCTGACGAATCCACCATGTAGCATAAGTTGAAAACTTGTAACCACGACGGTATTC
>JAGLKS010000112.1 GCA_023140905.1 Alphaproteobacteria bacterium
ATGACGATATGATTTTCTTTTTTGTTCTTTTTGAGAAAGGAGAGCATTTCCTGCATTTTGGGGCGATCCATAAGCTTTCCGGTGATGCCTTCCTCATGAAACACGTCCAAAACTTTATAGCCCTTATGCTTGGCATACTCACGGCAGCGTGTTTCCTGTGATTCTAAACCGTGCCCTTCGGTCACTTGTTTGGGACTGGAAACACGGCAATAGATAATGGCTTGTTGTGACATGATAATGCCTCTTTCTTATTCGGTTTTAGCTTGTTTTGCGTCGTCAAATTTATTCGCTGCTTTGGAATGTTTTGATTTTATCAGAACACCGGACTCTTTCCTAGAGTCCCGCTTTTTTTGCAGCTTCGACTTGACTTGACATCCCTCCATAAGCTTTACCTAATCCGAAAAACAAAACAGCATTTTCAGGATCATTTTGTAGCGCTTTTAAAAATAAGTGCTCAGCTTCCCTAAAATTTTTGTGAGATAATGTCAAGAACGCGCTAGATATAACGGCATCTTCTTTAGAAAGATTGTTTTTTTGAGATTTTTGTAAAAAAGGAATAGCACGATTAACTTTGTCTAAACAACAGTAAGAAATCCCCAATCCCAAATGTGAATTAACATGCCCAACATCAAGGTTCAGAGCTTGATCAAATTTCTTAATTGCGGTTTCAAATTCCCATTCATTTTGATGCAAAGCCCCAAGATTTGCGTAAGGGTGAGGAGAAGATGGATTAATGTTAATCGCTGTATTATATGCAGTGATGGCTTCTTCTTCTTTCCCCATTTGGTAATATATTATTCCAGCTCGATTATATGTTTCTCCAGCTTTATCATGTTTACCTTGCTCCATATATGAAAGGCTTAATATACCATAACAAACAATATTATAATCAGTTTCGACATGCAACGCTTGTTCAAGATATTCTGTTGCTAAATCATGTTGACCTTTTCCTGAAAAACAAACACCTTTTATAGATAATCCTGTAGAATTTTGTGGCTTTGTTTCAAGACTATTGTCAGCATACTCCATAAATAAATTCAAATCTCTTGGAGAGGCACAAAAAGTTGAAAGCCAAATTGAAGCTTCAATGTTTCTGGGGTATGTACAAAGAAGTCTGTCAGTTATTTTTTTTAACTTAGCACTTTTTCCATGCACTATATAAAGCTTACCTAGATTTAAATAAGGAAAAAGATTTTCTGTATTTAATTTTATTGATTTTTTTAATGATTTTATGCCTTTTCCGTAATCCTTATTTTTTATATAAGTTGTACCAATTGCATTATGTATTACTGAGGAATTTGGATTAATCTGCTTAGCTTTTTGAAAACATTCAAGTGCAAGTACATATTTTTCCTGTTTTATATAACCTCGACCATCTTCTAGATAAGTTAGTGCTTTTTGTGTTTCCATGAAGCATTCTCCATGATCAAATTTTAAAAATGTAAATAAGGTTAGCAAAAATTTAAATAGATTGAAGACTGGCAGTACATCATTTTTTCATGAAAAAGTCAAGCAAAATAGCTCATAACAGGTTCTTCTTGTTCTATATAAAACTGTCATGAGACTTACTTATTCTGATAGATAAAACTGTGTTTTTTATAGGATAGATTTGCTAGATGAATACCAAAAAAACAGGAAAAGCGCCGGAGTAAAATCCGACGCTTTTTTGTTTACATTTCATGGTTAAATTTTTGAGTGAGAAAGTTTTGCGGATTGTAATTAATGCAGTGTTTTTCGTGGGCTTGTTTGATTGAGTATTCCTGTTCCGATTTAATATTATTTATTCGTTGTCGATAACGGCTATAGACCTCCACCTCAGGATTTTCTGCACCGCTTTTTTTTGCTTTATAAACCCATTGCGTTTTATTTTTCTCAAAATCTTCAATGATTGTGTGCTGTTTATGGATGGACAATTTGTTTATATGTTTTATATCTTTGTTAAGAAGCTCCTGCCTACGTTCCTGAGTGCTGACAGATTGCTTTATCACAGTTTCTTGCATACGACGGCTAATAACACCGATATTTTTTAAGCGGCCTTCAATGCGCAGGTCAACCCGTTCTTTCGCTGCTCTGATATAATCACCCGGCATAGAACAACTTATAGGTGGTTTTAGCGTATGTCTCATCATTTGATAATTTTCATGAAATATTTTTTTTGCTTCACAATTAATCCAGTTTATATGGTGATCCTTGCAATGTTCTTTCGCTTCCTTCTGTAGTTTCAAACTACGTTCTTCGATAATGCGGATCTTCTTAAAAGCTATTGGATCATTTGAAATATTTTCTATTCCTTTCGGGTTTTTATGGTTGAATAAATCAAAGATACTCATGATAAACTCTCCTTTTGTTTGTCAGAATGTTACTAACGTGCTAGGGTAACGGCATGACAACTGAGAAACCTTCCGATCAAAATATGTCCTTTGCCATGCTTGCAGATAATCCGCGGCGTGATCTGGTTGAAAAAATATTGATTAGTGCTTTGGTTGATATGGAACAGACGGAAAAAGTTCCAAAACCTGTTTTGTCTGAAATCTTGTTTGATCTTGCTATGTTTGAAATGTGGCCTAATTCTTCCTCTGCCAAAGATGCAGAAATAGTGCGCCTTTGCCAATTGCGTCGTTTCCGCAAGACGATTGATGATCAGTTGGAAGCTATTTCGGATGTGTATAAGAAAGAGTCCAAATAACATCAACATCTCCTAATCCTTAATTAATTTGAAAAAGGGACAGTCGTAAACGTAGCGATGCTTTTTACCGTTGATGCCGAAATAAGTGCAGTCCGTATAATTCGGATTTGTACGGCTGCCGTAATAACTGTACTTGTATAAAATATACGGCGTACCGTGACGCTCCATGTAA
>JAGLKS010000113.1 GCA_023140905.1 Alphaproteobacteria bacterium
GGTCAATTGCTTTGAAAATAGCGGAAACAGCCACTAGTAAACCAGCCATATATGCAAAAGCTGAAACTAAGCCGGGAAGAGATTTTGTGCTCTCAACAATACTACTGCCAATATCGTTAATCTCTTGAGCACAACCAAGCTTGGAGTTTATCAATAAAAAAAACACCCCGAGCAACAGAGAAAACAGATTCTTTTTCATTAGTTTATGTCTCCTTGCGTCATACGCTCTTTAATTACAACATATTTAACGAACATCATGCAAACTAATTTGAATGCACCTCGGGTATTATGGTAACAATATTACAGAAATTTAGTTAAAATTTTATCAATTTCACAAATTACCTTGTTAATTAATGTTTTAATTATATAGTGTTACCGTATAATTCCCATATAAAACATGCCTTTACTATCAACCCTCAGTACCATTCTAGCACAGTGCCGTCTTATTTTCGCCTTATTTCGATATTTTTAAGAACTGTTTTTATAATTATAGCGGTTTCATATCTGATAACGGAACTGGTTGAAAAATATGGTTTCGATATCAGGCTTGACCGGGTACTTGATCACAATCGTGACAAAAAAACCATATAGTCGTTTTATCCGCATAATAATAGTGGTTTTATTTACGACGGCTACGGGTTAACCACGGATTCTGGCGAGTGTGGTTCACATTGCCTTTTGCTGAATTTTCCACCTGATTACCGGCTGAAAAACTGTCTTGCTTATTTACCGGCGGCAAGCTCATCACATCCGGAACAGGCGTATTAGTCACCTCGGATATAGCCCGGATACGTGCCTCTATTGGCGGATGGGTTGCAAACAATCCTAAGAATGCCTTGCTGTTTTCAATACACATCATAGCAATGTCATCTGTGCTACCGGGAATACGTTCCCTGCCCGCAATACGCATAAGAGCGCGCATCATAGCTTCGGGATTTTTGGTCAGCTCAATAGAACCTGCATCAGCCATATATTCTCTTTGGCGCGATAAAGCAAAGCGCATAAGAAGGCTGGCCATATATCCTAACCAGAGGATAATAGCGATAATAATCATAGCGATGACAATCCCTCCACTATTGCGGTTTCTGCGCCCACGTGAGAAGAACAGAGAATAGCGAAGGTTACTCCAGACCAGTTGAGCCAGAAATCCGAATAAACCGGTAAAGATAACCGTAATAATTAATAAGCGCACATCGCGGTTGAGAATATGGGTTAGCTCGTGCCCTAACACAGCTTCAAGCTCATCCTTTGCCAAAGCATTCATTAGACCACGCGTTACTGTAATAGAATATGTCTTCTCGTTAATTCCGCTGGCAAAGGCATTGCGTGCATGAGTTTCGATAATCTCCAGCTTTGGCATAGCCATACCGCGTGAGATACAAAGATTTTCCAGCAAATTGTATAATTCCGGCTCTTCCTTACGCTCTACAGGGTGAGAATGAGACAGCTTACGGATCATATGAGTGTGAAAAAACCAGGCAATCGTAAACCATATCGCTACACTTGTTATGATAAGTGGGGCATATTCTATCGCGAAGGCATTTGCAAACCCTATAGCCTCTTGCAGATTCACAGAACTTGTTGTTCCATAATGGTTATAAGATGAGCTATGCGCCATTGACATATTCAGCGCCCAGCAAATCAGCCAGAATATTCCCATCAGCAACACCGGATAAAGGATAAGCAGCATAATACTACGCATATTATTGCGCCAAATATGGGTGTTTAATCCAACAGGCTGAGCCATGTTAGCCTCAATTACTATTCTTTAAGATTAAAACTTCACCTCAGGAGCTTCACGAACAGTGTCCGCCTGCGCTTCATCCAATTCAAAAAAATCTTTTTTGCCAAAGCCCAGCATATTCGCGATTAGCACCGCAGGAAATTGCTCAATAGCTGTGTTATATTCGGATGTTGCGTTGTTGAAGAAACGTCGCGCAGCAGCTATTTTGTTTTCCAAGTCTGATAATTCGCTCATAAGCTTTTGAAAGTTTTGATCGGCTTTAAGATCAGGGTAATCCTCGGCTACAGCCAACAATCCCATCAAAGCACCACCAAGCACATTTTCCGCAGCGACACGCTCTCCTGTTGCACCTTTTGCAGCACCAACCTGTGCACGTGCCTGAGTCACGTTTTCGAAAATTTCCTTTTCATGCGACGCGTAACCTTTTACGGATTCGACCAGTTGCGGCACAAGGTTATAACGTTGCTTTAACTGCACATCGATATCAGAAAAAGCATTCTCACGAGACTGGCGCAATGCAACCAGACGGTTGTAAAGCACTACAAAAATAACGGCAATTATACCGACAATAAGTAAAATCGTCCAAAATTCCATAATTTATCCCTTTTCCTCTTATTGTAAACTAAGCTATCTTAAAATGTAGAATCACATTTGTCTCTAGCATTTTTTAAAAAACTTTGCTTATTTTGCTTATATAGTAGTAATTTTGTTTCCATCAACTCCTTACCGGTCTTTGACATGTCCTTGCTCTCCTCCACAAATTTTGCCAGTGCCAGCGCCAGCGGAACCGATTGGCGGGACACATCAAAAGCCGTATTGGAACAGCTTGATTCGATCCGCACAAAAAATGACGGCTTTAATTTCGGGTTTTTGTATATTTCCGATTATCTGGCTGACGATGCCGGTAGTATATATAATTTGTTTAAATCAGTCTTAAAGATTGATAACTGGATTGGCTCTATTGGTATGGGAGTCATAGGATCGGGAGAATCTCTGGTTGATAAACCGGCTATCTCTGCGA
The DNA here is from genome assembly GCA_023140905.1 of Alphaproteobacteria bacterium. Lineage (GTDB taxonomy): Bacteria > Pseudomonadota > Alphaproteobacteria > Micavibrionales > Micavibrionaceae > UBA1672. The sequence continues at coordinate 2,766 of JAGLKS010000113.1, forward strand.
TGATAGGACATTTCCCGGATGGATCTTTTTGCGTATTTCCAAAAGATAAATCAAACATAGATTTTTCTCAGGAATCAGCACTGGATAAAATCGATATAGAGCTTATAGACATAGCTGAGGGAAACAGGGAAGAGCAAGAAATGGCTTTTCTTGATGAAGATCTTGAAAGACAAGGGCCGCGCTATTTATCTCATGATGTTGTGCAGCAATGGTTGATCGAAAATACGCCTATGTTAAGTGTTGTGCACATAGACCCGCTATCTCCCCATAATCCACAAGAAACCCTTGAAGATCTGGAGCTTAGTACAAACAGCTTTTTTGTCGGAGGGTTAACTTCTTCACGTTCCCATCATTATCAAATTGCTAATGGCTTGCGTAATAATGCTGTGTGCGGTGCCTTTTTTGCTGATAATGTGCCTGTTGCCACTGCTTTATCACAAGGATGCAGCGTGATTGATGGTTTTCATATTGTGACAAAGACTGACAATAATGTGATTTTGGAATTGAACGATCGACGCGCTCTTGATGTTTTGCAAGATACTTTACGCCTTCTTGCTTGTAAAAAGCTGGGAAAAGAAACAGTGGATTTTGACAGTTCATTTAGCACGATAAAATCCAGCGATCATATCCCGCCGGAGTTCAAAAGTCTGTTTCGTGGACAAGTTCATATCGGCTTACCGTTAAACCAATCAGATCAGAATGATTTTCTAGCACGCAATATTGCCGGAATTGATGTGGATGAAGGATCAATTACTCTGGCTGAAACTGTAGAAACGGGGCAGCGTTTATTATTTGTTGAACGTGATAATCTTAATATTTCGAGTGATTTGTCAAAAACCCTGATTAATCTACGCAACCGGATTATGGCCGAGCGCGGAAGTTTTAAGCCCAAAGCTGCACTTTATATTTCTTGTATTGCTCATGGTTTTTCCGAACAATCCTCACAATCATTAAGTGATATTTCGCTTATTCGCGATATTATTGGCGATATCCCTCTTTGCGGTTTTCATGCCGGTGGAGAAATTAATAACGCACGGTTTTACGGCTATGCCAGCGTAATTACGTTGTTCTTCTGATTTCCTTTTGTTTTTTCGAGGTTTTTTCTCCCCTCCCGCACTCTTTGGAAAAATCGTTGTACTTAGCGTCTAATCCCGCTATGTTTGGGCAATCACGATCTGGTGATCTTTTAATGAGATAATAAATACAAGGGCCGAGACTATTATCATGAAACACAGCTTTTTTAGAAAATCCCTATACCTTTGCATAGGACTTGCCACTTTGTCTTTTGTCAGTACCGGTACTTATGCGCAAAACAGCAATGATACCTTGCTGCCTAAAATGCCGGAACCGATTCAAAATCTGGCTAATGAAGGCGCACAAATTCGCTTTTTGGGAAAAGATAACGGAGTTGATGGCTGGATTGCTATCAAAAACGGACAAGAGCAATATTTCTATGTTTTGCCTAGTGGTGGCTTTGTAAGCGGAATATTATTTGATGCAAAAGGTAAAGCTGTGACCATGGATCAAATCAACCGGTTGCGCCAACAAAGTGGTGAACTGCTGGATGCATTGACTACAGACACTCCAACTGTTCCGGCTCATGTTACTGACACGACAAAGACAGAAAAATATGAGTTCAAAACACCGTCTGAACAGCTTTATTATGATTTGGAAAATAGTAACTGGCTTCCTGTAGGACGGGCCGGAACACCTCTATTTTACAGCTTTGTTGATATACAATGTGGGCATTGCAACAATATGATGGAAAAATTAAAGCCCCATATTGAAAGCAGTAAAGTACAAGTGCGTATCATTCCTGTAGGCTTCCGCGATGAAACACAGGCTCAGGCCGCTTATCTTTTAGCAGCTCCGTCTCCTGTTTCTTTATATTGGCGTTTTCTTGATGGAGATAAAGACGCTCTTCCCGCCTCTCCTGAGATTAGCAAACAAGGTGTGCAACGTAATATGGCTGTTATGCAATCATGGAAACTAAGCGTTACGCCCCTTATTGTTTATCGGGCTAAAAACGGCAAAGTCAAAATTATCCGTGGTATGCCGAAAGATCTTGAAGCTTTGATTAAAGATTTAGGGGCCCGTACTTAGAAATAGTTTTTCTGAGGGTTTTTTAAGAAAACAGAAAAGTGAGAATACGCAAATGAAGCGCGCAGAACTTCTTACCGTTATTATGCATGATATTGGTTTGCCTATTATCGAGGGCGTTATTCAAGTAGCCTTGAGCCAATCTGAAAAAAAAGTCATTGAAGACGTAACACGGCTTTTGCGTCAGACTGTTGATAACGCTGATGATATTCGCAGGCTTTTAAATCTGGTTGAAGAAGAAGAAAAAGACGTCTCTGTACGTCTTAATCTAGCTACGCTTTCCTGCCATATTATCGCAGCCCATTACAAGCGTACAGGCAATTTACCGACGCAAGAAGAGCTAAAGCGTACAGTTACCTCAGTCGATCAGCTTTTGACTTTCTCCGAAAATTATATACCGATGGATCGTCTTGAGGGCGTTTTTCCAGAAAACATCCGTGGGCTTTCTCCCTTATCCCGAACTGTGGCTAATCTGGTTTATTTGAAATATTATGTGCCTCTGGTTGATGTTGTTGCGGATTTCTCCTTTGGCCAGAGCGAAACAAGAATAATACAGGACGTATCGGAAACATTGCGTGGCAAAGCCACTGAAATCACACAAGCTTTAATGGGATCGAATCTGTCCGTAGCAGAACAAAAATCGAGTGAGCTTCTTATATTAAGCAGTCTAATTCCGCTTTATTGCTCTTGCCATATCCATGAAAAAAACAGGATTATGGAATTGGATGACGCTATGCAGGCAAAGGAGAGCAACAAAACCCGGATGGAAAATATCTGGCTGCTTTTTGATAAACGTTTAAGCATGCTAACTGTGCTCGCTAAACATATTATGCCCGATCATTTCAGTGATGATGATATTACTAAAATAGAAAATTTATTTACTGACGGCTCCGGCTTGGTTGATGTTGAATCTGCTCCAGACAAACCATTAGCAGAGGCTGTCATTGCGCATAAAGCTGAAAATGGGGACAATGAAAAACAGGCTCAAAACGTTGATGATGAACCGGTTGTTCCAACATTGCGTGGTGAGAAACCACAGAAAGATTCGCAAGTATCCTCTACAAAATCCAGCCCTATGGGAATTTTCGCAAACGAAGAGGAAGAGGAAAGAGAAGACAAAGGGGAAAATATAAACGAAGACGATGAAAAAGAAAATTCGGATGATGACGGTAAAACCGATAAAGGTAAAAGCTCTGACGGCAAATCCAGTCCTATGTCATTCTTTACCAATTAAAGCCTGAGCCTGTTCCCTATTACATTTTACTGTTATTCTGACACTATCCCTTTATAGTTATAGTCGTTTGGCTATAGTTTCGATGTAATTGGAATCTGGTGAATGGAAGTGAAAATATTAGCTGCATGTATGATGATGGCAGCACAATCACATGACGTGCCCCCTGCTTTACTAGCCGGAATATATCGCGCTGAAGGCGGAAAAGTCGGGCAAGAAGTAGCTAATACAAATGGCAGTTATGATTTAGGGCCTATGCAGATTAACACAATATGGCTGCCTGAGCTTTCACAACAATGGGGAATTAGTGAAGAAAAAACGCATGAAATCGTTCGTGATGATGCATGTGTTAATGTTGATGTAGCTGCCTGGATCTTGCGAAAACACCTGAATGAAACACATGATTTGTCAAAAGCACTCGAACATTATCACTCCCGCACTCCTAAATTTGGAAAAAAATACAAGAAACGTGTCCTTGATATCATGAAAAGATACGGGCTGTTAAAAACGAGGCATTAAGCTTTTCTAGGCCTCACTCACTGCGGTATTGCTCGTTTTATCATAATATAGCGTTCTGGCAAAAACAGTCGTAAATATCTTTATTATTTAACAAAAAACGCAAAGATATTTATAATTTAGTCTATATTTCTTGATTTACGTTGCGATTTTGTCTAATATTTCCCATAGACTTAAGTTGTCTTCGTATTAAGGTTTTAAATTATTATGTCTCGTAACTTTCTTTTCTTACCACTATTGTGTGGTTTAGCTCTCACTTCTGGTTGCACCTCAGACACTTCAAGAGCATTTAGCTCAGGTAGTCCGCAAATTGTGGCTTCTCCTGACTCCGTGTCAATGATGCTGGCAGAATCCGCTGATAGAGCCTCTTCCGCGTTAGAAACATTAGCCGCAGTTGAGCAAGCTCGCACACCGGCAATATCTATGTCTCCGATAGGTGAAGTTCCTCAGGAATTGCGTCGTACGATTACTGTGAACTGGGTTGGTCCTATTGAGCCAATTGCCAAAACTTTGGCAGACCGCGCAGGATATAGCTTTCTTATATTGGGCAACGAACCGTCTATACCGGTTGTAGTCTCTGTTGATACGGAAAATGCCCGTGTTGTTGATGTCTTACGTGATATTGGTTTGCAACTTGGCAAACGTGGCGATGTAAAAGTCGATGCCAATTCTCGTATGATAGAAATTTACTATGCTCCCAATGCCGGTATTAACGGCTAAAAGTGGTTTAAGAGGTCTATAGATTATGCGTTTTCTTCTCACATCAGGTCTTTGCGCAATCGTGGGATTGTCTTTTATAGCTGGCATATCCGGCGGTGCTTACGCTGGAAACTCGGTTAGGCTCCCGGCAGATAAAGAGACTCCTTTGACAACAGCGACAGAAGAACCTGTTACAGTACGTGAATTAGCCAGCTATGAGCCAAGTGGCGATGTTGATGGTGTGGATGATAGCATGCCGCTTGATATTCGTATGGATGCTCTTAAAGAAGCCGCTATTTCTTTTGGTGCACGTGGTGGACTAGCTAAGCGCACTTATGAAATTCGCAAAGAAATGGACACACGGGCTCGTTATTTAGATAGTGTTTATAATTTTGCACAGCTTTTGATCGCTGCTCCGTCCGGCTTTATGATTGAACCGCCAATCATCACGGAATCAATGAATGCAATGATTATCAAACATGACGGGCAAACAGCCGCCGTTTCCGATAAAATTTATAATATTATCCGTAATGCCCGCATTGTTTCCGCCCCTAGAATATGGCGTCAATATCTTGAACGTGAATGGGGTGAGGTAATGCCTCCACCTGATATTTTAACACCGCGTAATTCTGAAGAACGCCGTGTATGGAAAAGCCACGTTCATAAAGGATGGAAATACGGATATCAGCAAGCTGATGATATTTTCAAAGAAGATCTCGCCCGTTTGGATTCTGATTATCAGGGTATGATAAGATATAAAATGCTTTTGGCTCAAGGTATGGTTTCTCCGCCTTATGCTCTACAGGTTGATCGCGGTATTACCGGTGACGGCGATGAAATGCATATTGGCGATCGTGCCGTTCAAATCACCGGTGTTCCCGAGCTGATAACTGGAGCTGATACATGGAAGCCCGCAAGCCGGTAAGCCTTATTAAGACCGAGGACACAAACGCCCAGACTTGGCCGGACGAACCACAGAGATTCACACAGGATGACATTGATGAATTTTTGCTTTGGTGCGTCAAGCAAAATGCATCTGATGTTACGATTCAGAGCGAGCGTCCTGTTTATAATGAGATTAGCGGAGAGCTTTATCCTGCAACATTCCGTATGTTAGACGCTGCAGATATAGCTGTGTTCCTTGAAAAATTATACGGTGCAGAAGCACAAGCACGATTAGCCTCCGGAAAAGACCTTGATGTTTCCTATGAAATTCGTCCAGATCGTTATACACGCATTCGCTTCCGTGTAAACATTACAGCTATTCTGACTAAAGGGCGCGACGGTGCACAAATCACCATGAGAACATTACCCAGCGAACCTCCGACGATGCAAGATTTAAACATTGAGCAGGAAATATGCGATAACTGGGCACCCCGCCAAGGGCTTGTTATTATTACCGGACCGACAGGTTCCGGGAAATCCACGCTTTTAGCTGCCGGTAACCGTATGTTACTTGAGCGCCCGCGTGGTTGCGGAAAAATGCTCACTTACGAAGCACCAATTGAATACGTATATGACACGATTCAAAGTCCACGCTCTTTAGTCTCACAAACAGAAATCCCGCGTCACTTACCTGATTTTGCTCATGGAATACGTAATGCTTTGCGCCGTAAACCGGAAATTATTCTGGTTGGGGAAGCACGCGACCGTGAAACAATTAACGCCTCAATTGAAGCCGCCCAAACCGGTCATGCTGTTTATACAACCACGCATACTCTTGGTGTTGCCAATACTATCCAGCGTATGCTGTCAACTTATGAAATGGATGAACGTGAAGAGCGTGCTGTTGCTTTGATGGAGACTTTACGTCTTATCGTAACACAAGCATTGGTCCAGCGCGTTGGTGGTGGACGATGCGGTGTGCGCGAATGGATGAAGTTTCCTGATGAGGTGCGCGAGAAATTGATGGATATGCATTTCACAAAATGGCCCAATGAAATTCAGCGTTTTATTCCACAATATGGAAGAACCATGGAAAAATCTGCTGCCCTTGCTTTTGATGATGGTCTGATTGATCGGAGAGCTTATTTATTATTATCTTCAAGTACCGGAGCTTGATTTTTTTGTATCCGGCCTAAATTAACATAGTCTTGGCAATAACGTGTTCTTTGATTTGATAGCGTTTATTGCATAATCTTATAAGGTGATTAGCTAAAATGTCTAAAGAGATTGAAAATATTGAAGCCCAGCTTAATTGGCATTGGCGTGATTCTATGCGCACCGTCCGGTTCTTGGGCTTTGATGCACGCGTTGCTTTTCTTATTCCGGTTTGGTTACTGTATTTGAGGTGGTCAACCGTTATTCTTTCTTTCCTTGTGTTTTATTTGTTCAAGTTTCTGGAAAATAAAGGGCTGACATTTCCTTCCGCCCTGCGTTCGTTGCGTTCTTGGATTGTAGGCCGTGAGCGTCCAAGTATTACGGGAGTCTCAGGCCATTCTTTTACAGATTATGGTTAGAGAAAACTAAAAACAGGTGAAATTACTATAACTCTTGAATTCCAGCCATTTTACAGATATCCTCTTAGTGCTATTTTGTGTGCTCATATATATTCCTTCCCGTAAGCTACGAGCATTTCCACTTCCTCTGGGGAATTAGATAAAATGTACTCTAAATATAATTGTTTTCGCCTTTCTACGTGTCTTCAAGTTTTTGCGCTTGGTGCTCTTATCACTGTTCCGGCTTATGCCGGTTTTGAGTGGACACCGCCGGATAAACCTGTTCCTTCCACTGTGCTTACCGATGATTCTTTTATCGATGATATGGATGCAAAAATCTTGATTATAGATGAAAGCGATGCTTTTTTATTAGAAGCGGCCTCTGATACATCTGAGAAACAATCACCGCCGCAAGAAAATGCCCGGATCAATGATATAAACACACAAAACACTCTGGACATTGAGCCACCTATTGAAATCAAAATATTGGAAAAAAGCGATTATATCGCTGATAAGAATGATCCTATCACTGTAAAAGTAATTTCCGAAGCTATAAAGACAACTTCTGACATTGATAAAAATAAAGAAAGCGAAGATAGAAATATAGAGAAAGAGAAGATAGAAATTGTCTCTCCTAATAATAATGATATTAGCAATATTGTTGTTGAAGACATTCAAGCCTCTGAAGATTTAGCGCCGGAAATTGAAAAATTACATGAACTTGTTCTTAATCCTTATCCGGTTAAAATTGAGGAAATTCCCACCACCGCCCAACCTCCTGTTGAACATCATCAAATGCAAGATGTTATTGATAATCTTGCCATAACGCCAACTCCTGATGCTCCATCTGATAATATTTCCCTATACCCCTATCCGGTAGAAGAGGAAATACCTGCGCCCGTTGAGAAAGCGCCAAAAGAAAATACAATTGATGAGCCTGTCATAAAAGCTGAATCTGACAAAGTTGAACATCAACCTGAAACCCCTTCTGAACTTGTCATAGAATCCCATCCTCCAAAAAAAAGCTTGGCACCACCTCCACCTCCTATTTCTGCAAATGCTCATGATATTCAATGGAATAAAACACCACCTGTATATAGTGTAATTGAAGGCTTTGGAAAAGAAATGCCTATGGCTTTAGCCCTAAGCCAAATTGTTCCACCGGAATTTGCTTACTTTTTTGGCAAAAATGTTAATCCGGGTGCACGCATATCATGGAATGGTGGAAAACCATGGAATAAAGTTTTAAATGAAGCCCTCGCCCCACTTGGTGTACGCGCTTTTATAAATGAGAAAAAGATCATCATCAGGAGTATTCAAACTCCTTCTGTCGATCATGGTGATACAACTTCAACTAAAGAGAACTTTTCTAAAGAACCTGAAAAACCGCAAAAAACCGTTGTTGCTGAAAACATTGAATCTCCTGAGAAAGCTATGCTTATAGCTTTGGAAAAAAAAAATGATATAATCGAGCAACAGGAAAAAGAGGAAATAGTTGAAGAAGCCGTTATTCTGGATAAAACTACACTGCAAAATAATAAAAGCGGTGAAAATGAAGAACACTCGGCGCTGGTCAAAGATCTGATGAAACCTCTTAATTCTTTTGAGCCGGTAAATAAAATAACTGAAGGCGTAAAAAAGGAAACCAATAACGCTCCTTTGAATGTTACGGAAGTAAAAAACATCCCTGCTAAACACCCCATTATCTTAAAACCTGAAATTATTCTTGATGAACAGGAAAAAGCTGAAGAAGATTTTGCCAGAAAATTAGAAGAAACGAATCCGTTTAATAATATGGTTCAAAATCAACGCTTCTCCGATGATGTAACAGCTCCACCCACCATAGAACTCATAGAAACACCGGTTACACAATCCTTTGACGATGATCCTGAAAAAAGCGTTGCTGAGCCGCCTCCCCTTGATATGTCCCTAGATGAGGAACTCGGAAAAATTAATACGGTTTTGGACGTTGAGGAAGAGAAAACCATTTCTCCTTCAATCGCTGCTAATGTCGGTGCTGTTGAGCCTTCTTCGAATTTTCGTGAAAAACCAAGTGATAAAATTCGTGTTTGGCAAGCACGCAGCGGTGCAAATCTACAAAAGATTATGGAAGAATGGAGTGCTAAAGAACGTGTAGCCCTAACATGGAGCGCTACAGAAGAATATGAGCTTGATTATGACGTCTTTATCAGTGGCACATACAAAAATGCCGTTAATATCTTATTCGATAAAGGTCTGAAAAAAGTACCGGAATATGAATTAAGCGAAGCACCATATAAAATCTCGGTGCAAGAAGAAGAAGATTAATTATTGCTCGATTTGAGCGCGTTGCATTTCCTCAAACATACCTGAGTTTATTTCACTGACTCGATCTTGCAGCGAATGCTCGACTAATACCGCGCTAAGCATCTCGCGGCGTAATAAAGATTCAAACCGATCACGCATATTCATAAGCAATATTGCATCTAGCGACGCTCCGATTCGTTTCACGTTAGCTGGTTTGTCATAGAGGTTGACGTAAAAATTCGGGTTCTGATAGATCTTTTTGGTTAAAACCTCCATTTGCGCATAATAGCTTGGACGCTCACCCATCATATCCAAAATATCATCGTCAGATAAACTAAATTCATTGCGTAACATTGATTTCATATATACCCAGCCAGCGTCTTCATCCAAAATTGCCGGAGCTGCTGCTTTCATTCCAATAATATTGACAAAAGAATTATGCGCAACACTCATTTTTGCAGCGTAACTGCGTGAATCATAATGTGCTATTATATTATCTTTAATAGTTGATACTTCAGGAACAGCAAAAGCCGTTGAAAAATATAAATAGCGTGCTAAAGCCAGTACATCGCTTTCCTCATCGCCTACCGTTCCATCAGTATAGTTAAGATCCAATGTTAATTTAGATTCCACAGCACGTGTGTAATCAATATCTTTATTCCGCCGCTCTAACGTTTCAGCCTTTGTTGAACTTGTTGCAACATCACATATTGCACCAACCGCTGCTCCGTTATCAGCACCGTCACAATAATTATCCTCATAGTCCTTTACCTTAGCTTCTTCATAAACAGTTGAACCACCAGCCGCCGCTGTATCTTCAACGCCCATATATTCTTCAATCAGATATCTATTAATTGCCGCTTTTTCCAGTTCCGCCTTACTTTGCGAATGAGCGACACTACGCACATATGTTCCGATACGGCACATTTGTTCACTTGGATGATAATCTTTATGTGCTCTTGCCTGAAGCTCCTGTAACTTACGTTGTGTTTCTAATTGGATATTCGCATCAAAAAACATCCCGATTATCATGGTTTGCTGTGCCATAACTGCTGAAAACTGTTCTGTCATTCTAATAAGAGTCGCAGACCATCCGCTTCTTACAGCAGGCAAACTCGAGCCATCAGAATCGCCATACATTTTACCCACAATTTGTACATCAATTTTAGGCATACCCATATGATTATGCAGTAGATCGCTATTAATTCCTGAATTTTGGAACGCTAATTGCGTCTCGTTTATACGTTCTTTTTCCTTTATACCGAGATTGTTTTGATCCTGATTTGATATATCTCCCAGCTCTGCCGAGAATAAACCCGCCCAATCCGCATTTAACTTTTGTTCTTCAATATCATTTTGCTTGAGGGTAATTTCAGCATAATCCTTCAGGCCGCTTGCTGATACGTTCATTTTCCCATTTTGCGGGTTAAGCGCCAAAATGACACGTAATATATCTGCCGGTGATTGTTCTTCCTCATTAGCAAAATCCGCCCCGGCCATATCAAGCTCGTATTTAATTGTACTTGCCTCCGACACACTTGCAATCATCTCTTTATCAATTGGGAGAGAGAGGCTTCCTTTCCCGTCAATTTGCACCTGTTCTTGAGACAGAATTACTGTATCTGATGTGATACGGTAGCTAACTTGCGTTCCCGGCGCAAAATCTTGCAATGTTACGTTCATCACATTATCACCATTTTGGAAAACATTGTTTACCCTGCCCAACATTACAGCACCAAATACCACCGCCAATACCAAGCCGGATACTGTAATCATAAATATCGGTTTTACAGGTTTTATAAAACGCACTACCATTTCCTCATTGTTTATATCTACTTACTCTTTTTAACGTTAGTTAATTAGTCCTGTTTAATTATCATGCCTTAATTATCAAAAGATTGAATATTTGATTCAACCTGAAGCTGAAGCTGAATCACTGATAATTCCAAAAGTATTGACAAAGAAGCCTCTGTGCGCAAATAGCTTTTGAGTAAATCAAATTTCTGAATCAATCCAATTGCCTGCATCGCAACACCTTTACGTTCTACGTTTGCCGGCGTGTCATATAAATTCGTATAAAAGAGGGGGCTTTGATATGCTTTTTTTGTCAGAACTTCCATTTGCGCATTATAACTTGGGTTCTCACCCAAAAACTCCCCCACTTCAGAAGCCGGTATACCTAATTCTTTCAGATATGCTTCTAAATATTCACGAGAGCCAGCCGTACCAGCTCCTTTCATCGCAAGCAAAGCATTAAAACTATTTTCTGCAACTTTTGTTTTTGCAACAATAGCCCGCAAATCAAGATAAGCTTGTTGCGCATTTGTGCTGTCATCATTAGGACTGTTCTGCAATGCTTCATAATTTGCACGTTCAAACGCATCAAATCCATAAAGATTGCTCGCCAAAGCAAATATTTCTTTATCTTCATCTGAAGGATTTCCTCCTTCTGTCAGATCAAAATTAATTGTCCATGGATTTTCTACTGTTCTTTGATAATCGATATCTTTGTTAAGACGATCTTTTTTGTCCGCGGATAAAGGCGGTTTCAAATTCGGGCACATCATTGACAAACCGTTATTATTATTAAAAGAATTACAGAATTCTTCCTGAAACATATTAAGGCGAATAGCAAGATCTCCTTTTGTACCGCTCCAGGCTCCCGTATCAACATTACCAAAAAGCCGGTCTGTTGAGCGCTTACTTAAAATTAGAGCGTTTACCTCCCCTTTTCTTTCACTTGCAGCCAAACTTTGCACGCGTGTAGCAAACTCACACATGCCTACACTTGGTTGATAATCTTTATGTGTCCTTGCGCGCATAATCTGAAGATCGCGCTGTGCTTCAAGTTGTTGTTGCGCATCCATGAATTGGCCAATTGCCATGACCTGCATTGTACCAACACTGGCAAGCTGATTTCCGATATGTATGAAAAGAGGCAGCATGTTTTGTTGCCAAAATACTGAATCAAACCATATTATTTGATGTGAGAGAAGCTGTGAATAGATATGCATTCCAATTGTAATCTCAGTCTTCGGCCATTGAAAAGTATCTTCCGCCCCTGCTGTTTTAAGACAGGTACAACACTCGTAATATTTGGTCTTCGCCTGTGCAGATCTTGAGCTAACAGCAAAAACAGAACTCATAAGAAACATAAATACCAATATGGTTTTTATGCTTTTTGCATGGCAGATTTTATAAAATAATTTGCCCATAATCCTTAATTGTCCTCAGTTTCTAATTTTATCTCTAATGTTTTTACTTATTCTAATGCCTGAATTTGGTCTTCCACCTCATTTTGCAATTCAATAACAGCCATTTCCAGCAAAAGAGAAACATTCATTTCATCACGTAAATAGCTTTTTAGCATATCGAATTTTTGCATCAATTTAATCGCCTCTAAAGCAACTGTTTTCCGTTCTATATTTGCTGGCGTATCATATAGATTGATGTAGAAATTCGGGTTTTGATACAGCTTTTTTGTCAATATTTCCATTTGCGTATAATAACTTGGATTATCGGTCATAAGTGTAGATAGCTCAGAATCTGGAACACCAAGTTCACGCAATATGTTCTCTATAAATGGTTTGGCGTTTGTTTCAACTTTATTTGCTCCACCGGCATAATCCTTTACATTTGGCGATTGCGCCTTCATCGCAGCAATTGCATATAAGCTATTTTCTGCAACACTTCGTTTAGCCACAACTGCACGCATATCCATATATAGTTTTTGCATTGGACTTAGACTTATTTCACTCGGCTTGTTAATAAGACTTCTTGCTGGCGATCGTGCAAATGTTACATGTCCGAATAAATTAGCGGCCATGGCCATAACATGCTCTTCACCTTTATTATCTATTTTCGGTATAGCGGTTGCATCTTCAAGGCTCTGGTTAGAAAAATCGATTTTGACAGTCCATGGCTTATCAATTAATGAGAAATAATCTATGTCTTTATTAATGTGGCCTCGTTCTTCAGCTTTGAAATTACTGTCCCATGCTGTCAAATCATCACAAACATTTTCTAATGCGCTATCTCTACTCTTTTGATTACAAAACACTCTTTTGAACTGTAAAATACGGTTATTCTGATCAAGATCATGGCCATATGTGCCGGACATATCTCCTTTACCAAGCTGACGATCCAATGAATGCATGCTCATAGCCACAGCATATGTATCTGCCCGAATATCTGAATTCGCCAATCCTTTTGAAAGAGAGCCAAATTTACACATACCAATACTTGGGCGATAATCTTTATGTGTCTGTGCCTGAATTTCCTGTAACAGTCTTTGTGAGGCAAGCTGGGTTTCTGCATCAATAAACATACCAATTGCCATAG
>JAGLKS010000114.1 GCA_023140905.1 Alphaproteobacteria bacterium
TGATTTTGCCTATGCAATTCACTCTGATATAGGGGATCATTGTGTTGGGTCAAAGATAAATGGCCGTATTGCGCCGTTAAACTCCCGTCTTTCTAATGGAGATCAAGTCAACGTAATTACAGCTAAAACTCAAAATCCATCGCCAACATGGGAACGTTTTGTTGTAACGGGCAAAGCACGTTCACACATCCGTAAATTTATTCGCAATCAGCAGCGCGACGAATTTATTACGCTGGGTAAAGCAATGATACAAAAAGTCTTTCGTCAGGAAGGGTATGAATTTACTGAAAAAGCATTAGGTGCTGCGCAGGAACATTATCGTATTGACGATGTAGAAGAAGTCTACGCTAAAATCGGTTCCGGCATATTTGTTGCGCGGGATGTCTTTAAAATCATTTTCCCCGGTCATCAAGCCGAAATGCCCAAACGCTCGGCTGAGCAAATGGATCAAGTGACAAAGCTGCACAGTTTCGATGGTGTGAGTGGGCCTATGCCTATCAAAGGCCTTATTCCGGGCATGGCTGTTCATTTTGCCCGGTGCTGTCACCCTCTGCCGGGAGACCGGATTGTTGGTATTGTGACAACAGGGAAAGGAGTGACTGTCCATACAATTGATTGTGACACACTGGAGAATTTTGCTGATACGCCGGAGCGTTGGTTAGATGTTTCATGGGGGGATCAGAGCGATACTTCCGAAATACAAGTTGGGCGCTTGACTATTACCATAGCCAATGAACCCAAGGCATTGGGAAATGTCACAACAGTAATAGGTCGCAATGGTGGAAATATCACAAACCTGAAAATTACCAACCGTTCTCTGGATTTCTGGGATATGATTATGGATATAGGTGTCACCGATACCAAGCATTTGAACAATGTAATCGCTGCACTGCGGGCTACGCCGTGTATCGTTTCTGTAGAACGCGCACGAGGCAGGTAAGTGAAAACTGTCATTTGCAGTTTAAAGACATTTGAAATTTTTTCTTTAATCCGCTTTTTATTCTGTATAATCTTAGGGCTGAAAGTGGGTCACTAAAATGTAAGTGTATAAACAATGTTCAAAAGGCGCAAATCCTTAACAATTATCCAGTTAACAACGGAGCTTTTCTGGCCGTCTATGGGATGGTGGAGGACTTTAATTTACGTTAAGCACCGTTTGCTGCGCGTAGCTGATACGACCCATAACATTGGTTTGGGGTTGGCTATTGGATTGGGCGTTTCGTTTTCTCCGCTATTAGGGACGCACTTTATTCAAGCCGGGATAATCGCTCTGGCTCTGCGTGCGAATGCTTTTTCTGCCATGATGGGGACTTTCTTTGGGAACCCTATTACATTTCCGTTTATTTGGTGGGCCAGCCTTTCTCTTGGTCAGTTTTTATTTGGTTTATTTGGCCTAGATGTCGCTGAAGAGATTCCAGACAAAATCAGTTTGTCTATTATGTGGAATAATTTTATGGAGCTGTTTTTGCCGTGGATGCTGGGAGGATATATCTTGATGTTCGTAGTTATTCCACCTGCTTACTTTATGTATTATCATTTGGTTCGCATCGCTAAAAAAGCTAAAGCACGTGCAAAAGAAGCTCGTCGTAAAAAACGTTTGGAAGAGGCTGAATAATGATTATAGGTGTTGGAAATGATATAACCGATATCCGCCGTATTGAAAAACTTGTGAAGCGTTTTGATGAACGGTTTATTGCACGCTGTTTTACAAAAGAAGAACAAGCTAGAGCTAAAACGCAAAAAACAGTACAGGCGCAAAGCGCGGTTTATGCCAAGCGTTTCGCTGCTAAGGAAGCTTGTGCAAAAGCGCTAGGCTCTGGAATTGCAGATGGAGTGCGTTTTTGTGATATAGGCGTATGTTCAAGCAAAAACGGGGAGCCTTCTTTGGAATTAACAAATGGTGCATTCGAGTACTTAAATACAATAACGCCATCAGGGAAAACAGCTCACATACATATCTCTTTAAGTGATGATTATCCTTACGCGCAAGCGTTTGTCATTATAGAAGTGTTGTAATATTAAATTCTGTATTATTCTTCACTGGTATTATGAGGCGATTTACGGTAAACCCTGTGATATGTTTGATAAATCACAAAATAATACCTATCAAAATAGCGAACAAGACAATGTCGAAGAAAAGGCTGTATTGTTGGAAAAAGGAGAATTGAGCGAGTTTGTTAAAACAGCATTAATCGCTGTTTTTATCGCGTTGATTATTCGTTCAGTCCTGTTTGAGCCATTTAATATTCCATCAGGGTCTATGAAACCTACGCTTCTGGTAGGGGATTATCTTTTTGTGAATAAGCCTGCTTATGGCTATAGCCGCTATTCTTTCCCTTTTGCCATTGCTCCCATAGACGGACGCCTTATGGCTAAAGAGCCAAACCGCGGAGACATTATAGTTTTTGCTTTACCCGGTAACGATAAGATTGATTACATCAAACGTGTTATAGGAATGCCGGGGGACAAAATTCAGGTATTACGCGGGCGCTTATATATTAATGATGATCTCGTTCCAAGAGAGTTAATTACAACAAAAGAAATCACAGAAGATAGTGGCGAAAAGCAAATTGTAAGCGAATATATCGAAATATTGCCCGGTGGTATTAAACATCACATATATGAAGAAACCGATTATGAACGCCTCGATAATACCCCAGTTTTTACTGTGCCACAGGGGCATTATTTTGTAATGGGAGATAATCGCGATAACTCTCAAGACAGTAGGGTTATTGATCACGTTGGCCCCGTTCCTTTTGAGAACATAATCGGACGTGCGGATTTTCTGTTTTTCTCTACAAATGGTTACGCACATCTATTTGAGGTATGGAAATGGCCGTGGAGTGTTCGCTATGGGCGCTTGTTTATGGATATAGATCCTAACCATTCTGAGGAAGAAAAATCTGGGGAAGAGTAGGAAAATGAGTTTTGAGCCAAAACCCATAGAACAACTGGAAGATAAAATAGGCCATACCTTTAAGAATAAGGATTTATTGCGTACGGCTTTGACTCATTCCAGTACGGGAGAACAAGTAAATTATGAGCGTCTGGAATTTTTAGGTGACCGGGTTTTAGGTCTTGTCATAGCTACGTTGCTGTTTAAAAGATTTCCTGAAGAGCAAGAAGGGGATTTAGCAAAACGTCTGGCTTTATTGGTGCAAGGAAAAACATTAGCAGAAATTTCCGAGCGCATGTCTTTAGGTGATTATATCTTTTTCTCAAGTGCTGAATCAGCCTCCGGCGGAGCAAAAAATAATCATATTTTGGCCGATGTGTTTGAGTCCGTACTTGGTGCATTATATATCGATGGCGGTTATGAATCTTGCTCTGATCTCATAGAAACACATTGGCAAGACGTTCTTTATACTATGCATGAACCGCCCCAGCATCCTAAGACTGCTATGCAAGAATGGGCGCAAGGACAAGGATTTCCATTGCCTGTATATGAGATTATTTCTCAAAGCGGGCCAGATCATGCTCCGGTCTTTGAGGTAAGTCTAAAAATTCAGGGGCATCCGTCAATCAAGGCCAAAGGACAATCCAGAGCAGAGGCTGAGAAAAAAGTGGCGAAGGAGTTTTTTGCCGGTATCCCGGAAGATAAGAAGTAAGATAATGTCTCAGAAAAATAAACAATGTGGTTATGTTAGCGTAATTGGTCTTCCTAATGCCGGAAAATCTACTCTGGTGAATGCCTTGGTCGGAACTAAAGTTTCTATTGTATCACGCAAAATTCAAACAACACGTAGCCGGATTCTTGGCATAGCATTACACAAAAATGCGCAAATAATTCTGATTGATACACCAGGTATTTTTAAACCTAAAAAGACATTAGAGAAAACAATGGTTAGCGCGGCTCTGTCTAGTTTTGAAGATGCTGATTTTATTGTTCATATTGTTGATGCATCAACTAAAAAACCATCCAAAAGTAATCACGATATTGTTAAAAAGCTTATATCTCAGGGTGTAGATAAAACAGATAATGTCATTCTTGTGCTAAATAAAATTGATAAAATAGAGAAAAGCATATTACTGGGGTTAGCGCAGAGCTTAAATGATGCCTTTCCTTATAAAGCAACATTTATGATGAGTGCTCTTAATGGTCGTGGAGTAGAGGATTTAGCTGAATATTTATCTCAGATTTTGCCGGAAAGTTTGTGGTTGTTCCCCGAAGATC
>JAGLKS010000115.1 GCA_023140905.1 Alphaproteobacteria bacterium
CAGATTACAGATATGCCTATGCGTTTAATGGCTGCCGAGATTACACGCGAAAAAATATATGACCAAATTCATCAGGAAATTCCTTATTCCGTTTTTGTAAAAACAGAGAGCTGGGAAAATTTTGATAATGGTAGCGTCAAAATATCCCTGCTCATATACGTTGAAAAAGAAAGTCAAAAAGGGATTATTCTTGGTAAGGGTGGAGCAAAGATCAAATCGATAGGAAAAGCGGCACGCAAGGAACTAGAAGAAATTCTTGGTACATCTGTGCATTTAAAAACGTTTGTGCGAGTGCAGGAAAATTGGGCCGAACAAGCTGAAAATTACGAATTATTTGGTCTTGAGATACAAAGATATAATAGTTTCACTTAGGTGAAGCTACTATAATTTCCGAGCGGCTAAATCTGGAATAAACCCTTTTGTTTCAAAACTTTGGTAGGCCGTATTCTTTTTTACTTTCAATGTCAAATGGAAAACAGCGCAAAACTTACTCGTGTGGATAAAGAATTTTATTTATTTTTATCACTTGGCCCCTTTCCGACTTCCTGATACATTAAAGACATCTTTTGAAAAGAGGAAAAATGCATTGCAAATCAACGATTTACGTTGGTTTGGCTTGTGTGCTTTACAAGGTTGGAGAAATTGAATGAGTTGGACTGAAGAGCGTGTGTCGTTACTAAGAAAACTTTGGGGAGAAGGGCACACTGCCGCAGAAATTGCCAAACAATTAGGGGGGGTAACGCGTAACGCTGTAATTGGTAAGGCACACCGTCTAAAGTTATCTAATCGAGTTTCTCCCATTCAGCAGAATAAAAAGCCCGCGAATAAAAATATTGAACGGAAAACGGTGAAAAAAGCAACACCTATAGGTATTGTATCGAGCCGTAGCAATATTTCTGTTTCTTCTTCTCTTTCCGGTCAGGATGTGCAAAGAGATAGCAATAATAGTGAAGAGCTATACAGCCTTATGGATTTAAAACCGCGTATGTGTCGCTGGCCTTGTGGTGATCCAAAACATGAAGATTTCGGCTTTTGTGGTGATTTAGCTATGCCCGGTCTGCCGTACTGTGAGAAACATGCTAAAATGGCATATCAGGCTTCTACACGTAATCGTATCTTTAGTGCCGATAAAGAAACGAAAGAAGTTAGAGTGCAACTGAAAAAACTTGAAGAAAAGAAGAAAGCAACGGCTTAATCTCTTTTGGGTCTAATCTCCCCGTCCTTTGGGCGGTCTTCTCCGGCGAAGTCCCCCAAGCATGATATTCCGTTGCTTGCGGTGGGGGGTGTCTTCATTGCACAGTCTATAAAATGAATTTGCTCAAATCGGTGCTTTTAACCAGCTCTTCAACTTGTTCGCGTACGTAATCAGCTGTGATAATAATTTTTTCACCGGCGCGGTCATTGGCTGTAAAGCTGATATCTTCCAGTAATTTTTCCATCACAGTTTGTAAACGTCGTGCACCAATATTTTCGACTTGCTCATTCACTTCAAAAGAAAGCCGTGCAATTTCGTCAATCGCTTCCTCTTCAAATTTAAGCGTAACGCCTTCTGTGCCGATAAGTGCTTCATATTGCATAACCAGATTAGCTTCTGTTTCTTTCAAAATGCGTTTGAAGTCTTCAACAGTAAGTGCACGCAATTCCACGCGAATAGGTAAACGCCCTTGCAATTCTGCTAAAAGGTCCGAAGGCTTGGAATAGTGAAACGCACCGCTGGCAATAAACAACATATGATCTGTTTTAACCGTACCATGACGGGTTGTTACTGTTGTTCCTTCAATTAAAGGAAGCAAATCACGTTGCACACCTTCACGCGAGACATCGCCTCCACGCACATCTTGGCGTGTGGTGATTTTGTCAATTTCATCAATAAAGACAATTCCGTTTTGTTGCACAAGTTCCAACGCATCAGCTACAATCTTGTCTTCATCTAAAAGTTTGTCAGATTCTTCAGCCAGAAGCACATCGTAGCTTTGAAGTACGCTCATACGTTTTTTCTTGCGGCGCTCACCAAACGCTTTGCCGAACACATCACCGATATTAACCATACCCATAGATGCTCCAGGTATGCCCGGAACGTCCAACATATTGCCCATAGGGTTAGAATTGTCGAGCACATCGACCTCAATTTCATGCTCATTTAATTCTCCATCGCGTAATTTTTTGCGGAAATTAGTGCGCGTTCCTTCGCCGGCTGTATCGCCAACCAGCACATCCAATACACGTTCCTCAGCATAGATCTCGGCTTGCGTGCGCACAGTTTTGCGCAGAGATTCCTGTGTCATGTGAATAGCCATATCAGTCAGATCCCGGATAATCGACTCAACATCTTTACCGACATAACCAACTTCTGTGAACTTGGTTGCTTCCACTTTAAGGAATGGAGCATTAGCCAGTTTTGCCAGACGGCGTGCAATCTCGGTTTTACCTACACCGGTTGGTCCGATCATCAGAATGTTTTTAGGATAAACCTCTTCTTGTAACTCCGGCTCTAATTTAGAGCGACGCCAACGGGTTCTAAGGGCAATCGCAACGGCTCGTTTCGCGTCGTTTTGCCCGATGATGTGACGATCCAACTCGCTTACTGTTTCCTGAGGGGAAAAAGAAACGACTATTTTGGGCTTATCATTTTTTAGCTGTGGCATGATTAATTAACTTTAACCTTGTGACTATAAATTACTTAAATTGTTCCTAGTCATAGGACATCTATGCGCATAATTAAAGCCCTAAACTTCTCCAATGCGATTTTACTAGATATGGATACTTGCCCATGTTACAAAATTAGAGGGAGACGTATGTCTTTCAACTTAAGAGCACATGCAAATAACAAATAAGGCTAGAATTTATGCACGTACTCGACTGGGGTATATTCGCTGCTGTTGTACCAATGCTTCTATATGTAGATCTTAAGCTGTTTAACAAAGATGACCATGTCATAGGATTCCGTGAAAGTTTAATTCTGAGCTTGTGGTATATTATTGCCGGGCTGGCGTTTGGCTTGATTATATTATGGAATCAAGGTAGCGAAAATGCGGTGCTTTACTATACGACCTATGTTATCGAGAAAAGCCTGTCTCTGGATAATCTGTTCGTGATGTCTATTATTTTCTCTGCGCTTGCCATCCCGCAACGCTATCAGCACCGAGTTCTAGTGTGGGGGATTATCGGTGTTCTTATTTTGCGTGGAATTATGATCTGGGCTGGTGCGACGTTGATTCATGAGTTTAACTGGGTTCTTTTCATATTTGCAGCTATTCTGATTTATACAGGAATTAAAATGTTCTTTATGAAAGATGAATGCGGGATCGATAATCTGGATGAAAAGCCATTAGTCAAATTTGTTAAAAAGCATTTTCCCTTCACAACAACCTTTTACGGCCATAGTTTTTTTGTGCATCGCTCTAAATTAAATGCAGAAGAGCGCTCTCAACACTCGGAAAAAGTACGTTTTGTGTTTACGCCACTATTTTTGGCGCTTGTCGTTATTGAGGTGAGCGACCTTATTTTTGCTGTGGACAGCATTCCTGCGGCTTTGGCTATCTCCACAGACCCGTTCATTGTCTTTACAAGCAATGTTTTCGCTGTATTAGGGTTGAGAGCTTTATTTTTTGCCGTAGAAAACATTATTGATCGTTTTGAGTTCATGAAATATGCGCTGGCTATTGTGCTGTCATTTATCGGTTTTAAGGTTTTTTATAACGGAATCTTTCCAGATGCGCATATTAGTCCGGCGCTATCTTTGACAGTGACATTGGGTACGTTAAGCGCAGGTTTAATTTTCTCATGGATCAAAACCAAAGGGCAGAAGCAGGAATAGAATAGCTGCGTTCGACAAAAACAAAAAACCTGTACCCTTTTCGATGCGTTTATCGCATGAAGAACGGGCACAATTGGACGCTGAAGCGGGAAATATACCGCTTGGCACATATTGTGCATGAAATTATTGGAAAACCCAAAACCGCGTCGCAAACAAAGCAGAAAAAAGAAACTGCCTGTCAAAGATCATACAACCCTGTCCAAACTTTTCGCCAAGTTCAGCGCATCGCGTATTGGGAACAACATCAATCAAATCGCCAAATCCAGATAGAAATCCAGCTTCGCATTAGAAACCTTATTCCACTTAATTTTCTGTATCTACCCAAGACCCTACTTTTCTTTTAATTGGGAATATCAATAGATAAGCTTCGTTTGAGATGATCAGGTAATCATACACCGCCAAGCATCATCACGCCACCGCCTCGTCTTCTTTCATATCAAAGTTTTCTATATATCCCTCTATTTCACTAAAAAGAGTTGTAAGTAAATAAACTTGTTCGCTTGTTAGCTCGTCTCCACGAATGCTAAGAGCTTTATTTTCTCTTTCGTCTGATATTGTTATTTCAATCTGCATAGTTAACAAGCCAGTCCTTAATAAAGCTTGTTGAATTGATTGCATATTATTGATACCAAGTTTTCTACATTCAGTGTCACCTCTATCCCCTATAAATGTACCCCAATTTAATTTAGCCATTATGCCCAAAACTATAATTTCATCATCTGTTAAATCAGCAAGAATATTGGCGTATTTTAAAAACGTTGGTGCTTTTAGACTTTTCTTTTCTGACATGCCGTTAATAACACATGCTATCAATCGCAAATTATTCTTTGCAACACCTTCCATAGCATTGCGCTGATATCTGGCAATAATGCTAACAGCATCATTCTGATCAACGCATTCAAAATTTCCCTGACGGAGTTCCTTTAGTAAAATTTCCATCGCAATTTGGCTGCGTTTATCAAGAACATCATTATATATTTGCAAAGCGGTTGCCGTTGGAACGCCGAAGCGTCCCAACACATCAACGATGTCCGCAACAGCATAATTTTAAATTGCGTTCTTTCCACTCATGTTACCTTCTCTTTTTATGTGTTATCTGGGACAACACTTAATATTGTTCTCTAATATTATAAACATTAACAGGTAGTTTTAAAGCCTGTGCCGTTAATGTCCCCGTCATTGCGCGTAGATCAAAGGCTGCAATAAAAGCATTACGATTAGCTGTTTCCAAATTAACCTGTGCATCTAAAAGCTCTCTTTCAGCATCAAGAACATCAAGAATAGTGCGCAGACCTTCCTCTTCTTCTGCATGAACGCCGGATAGAGATTTCTCCATTGCCGTTACTTGTGATTCAAAAGATTTGATATTGGCAAGAGATGTTTCCAAGCTTTCCCAGACCCGCACCGTATTTTCCTCGATCAGACGTTTTGTATCACGGCCTTCCATGAGACGCTGATTTTTCAACTCTTTGGCTTTTCTAATGCGGGAATATTCTCCACCGCCTTGATAAAGAGGGATCGTTAAACGCAGTGTCGCATTGGCAATATCGGTTTCACTATCCCGAAAAAGCTGTTCTTCGGTGTGTGCCAGAGAAGCCTGTAAATTCAGAGAAGGAAAAAGATTGCTTTGTGCAAAATCAATTCCAGCCTCAGCAGCTTTTTCTAAAAGAAGAGATGCTTCAATGGCAGGGTTTTTCTGCGTTGCGTTTGCTATGGCAATTTTCAGTGTTTCAGGTAAATTGGCAAGGCATACGGGATCTTCCAGATCTTTCGGGTTTTCGCCGACAATACGCCGATAAACAGTGCG
>JAGLKS010000116.1 GCA_023140905.1 Alphaproteobacteria bacterium
GCATGCTCTTGAAGTAAAGCATGTCTCCAAAGAAAAAGTAAATGTTAAAAATTGTGAAAGGGAAAACATCGAATCTTCAATGGTTCACTATAGATATGGACCATGGGATTTTAGATATCGCAGATTTGTAAACATTATGATCGGAAAAGGACTCATGCATGTCCATATCGATGGAAAAACAACGCAAATTGGCCTCACACAAAAAGGATTTGATATTTACAAGGAACTATCAAATGCTGAAGTATACGCTGACATATCAAAAAGGTCAAAATTATTAAAGCGGAACTTTGATTTATCTGGAACAAATCTGATGAAGTTTATATATAGTACATTTCCAGAAATATCAACACTTCGATTTGGCGAGAGGATATAATATGAATATTAAGTTTCATACTCTAACATTACAATGTAAAAAATCAAGAGAAATCATTGAGTTCTCGCCCCATATATCATTCATTCATGGAAAGATATCATCAGGGAAATCATCGATTGCAAGATTGGTAGATTTTTGTCTGGGGGGAGAACTTGAACATACACCAGCCATTCAAACTGAGTTAGTTTCTGTAGTATTATCTGCAACAATCGGGAATAATGAAGTTCTTTTTGAGAGAGAAACGGGGTTTAATAAAATCCAAGTTTCATGGAAAAACAACGATGGAGATATGGGTAGTGTGCTTGCACCAATTCAAAATTTATCAGCGCCTATATGGGGGGACTCTGTTTTTAATATAAGTGATATGATATTCTATCTTTTGAACATCACTCCATTAAAAGTAAGGAGGAGTAAGAATCAATCCGATTCTCCTTTAGTTAGATTGAGTTTTAAAGATGTTCGCTGGTACTGTTATTTAGATCAGGACAATCTCGATTCTTCTTTTTATAGACTAGAAGACGCATTTAAAAAACTTAAGAGCCGCGATGTGATGCGATTTATGGTCGGTTATTATACTGAACAACTTAATAAGCTTGAAATTCAATTAGATGAGTTAAAGGATGAGCGTAAAAGCAAACTAGGGGCAATCGGTCAAGTAACGGAGTTTCTAAAAGAATTTAATTACGATTCTGAAGCACAGATTAATGAAGTAATTGAAAGACATAAGGCAGAATTAGAAGATGCAAAGTCTCAATTGAAATCTATTCAGAATACTCATCGAAGCGAAACCCACTTTGTCGATAATCTGAGACAACAGCTTAGAGAATTAAATAAAACTCTTGGAAAAGAAGAAGAAGCCTTATTTGACCTCAAATCTCAGCTAAATATAGAAAAATCTCTCAAAGCTGAAATTTTGTCTACAAAATTCAAATTGGCAAAGGCAACAGAAGCCTCTTTGATACTTTCTGGGGTCAGTTTTGAGTGTTGTCCTAATTGCGGTTCTGACATTACTCCACAACCTATAAATCATGAGCAATGCCCTTTGTGCAAACACACATCATCTAAAACTGATCAACCTTCTGCGAACCAGTCTGAAATGATTAGAAAAGACCTGACTTCTCGTTTAAATGATATAACAGAGTCAATAGAACGTCATTCCTGGGCACTTAAAATTCAAGAACGTAGAGTTCAAGCACAATGTAATGATAAATCATTACTGGATAAGAGATTAATGGAAGAATTGGTTGTGTATGATTCATCTTACTTATCTCATGCAAGAGAAACTGAAAGACGAGTTGCAATGTTGGAAGAACGTATTAGGGGAATAGAGAAGATTGCTTCTATAGCTAATACAATAAATAAGCTCCAAGAAGAAGCTGATGAAATTCATCTGGTGGTAGAAAGAATAAAAAGAGAAATTGAAGATGAAACAAAGAACTTTACTACTGCAAGGGATTATATAACGGATATCGAGAATACCTATCTGGAATTTTTGAACCAAGTTGGAGTCCCAGGAGTTACCGAAGAAGATGAGGTTCATATTGACTTAAAAACGTGGTTGCCTTCAATTCAAGCAGGGGGAGATCAAGCTTTAACTTACACATTTTATAATGCGGGTAGTGGTGGAAAAAAGACATTATTAAATGTCTGTTATGCATTAAGTGTTCACAAAGTAGCAGCTGAAAACAATCTTCCTCTTCCTACATACTTAG
>JAGLKS010000117.1 GCA_023140905.1 Alphaproteobacteria bacterium
CCGTTGGTGGATGATGTAATTATTCTCGACAGTTTCTTTTATATTGTCCAGTAGTTTGCCATGCTCTCTTTTGGATGACTTGTTTTTTCTTATTATTTTTGCAGTACTAAAAATTAATGCAAGAAAAGGGTGTTGAAAAGAATTGACATTCGCGGTGTAAAAACAGTGACATAGGACACAAAAGCCTCTATGATGAAATGAGAATCAAGCAATTAATTTTCATATCAAAACGGAGGCTTTCATGTGTCACAAGGATATCAAGCGTATCATTAAAAAACAACTTAAAACACAGTATCCAAACTGGAAACGGTTAAAACGAAAGATAAAGAAAGAAATTGCCAAAAAGGTGTTGGTAGAAGTCACGGCTGATTACGACTTTAACGGTGAAATTACCGTTCCCCATGCAGATCTGCTTGGTATAGAGGAACAGCTTTCTGCTAATAAGGGCATTATAACGCTTGATGAAATGGCCAACTTTATAGAAAAAGTGAATAAAAGCAGCATCATAAAGTACAGCAGTTATAAACGCTCCCCGCTGTATATAAAAGATGTAGAACTTCGCTATGTTGATGAGTTGCTCGATGATAGAATCCTTAAGCGGATATTGGCTTACGATGGCTATC
The DNA here is from genome assembly GCA_023140905.1 of Alphaproteobacteria bacterium. Taxonomy (GTDB): domain Bacteria; phylum Pseudomonadota; class Alphaproteobacteria; order Micavibrionales; family Micavibrionaceae; genus UBA1672. Next base: position 624 of record JAGLKS010000117.1, read on the forward strand.
ACCCTGGTATGCATGATATTTTTCCAGTTAATATGTTTCGTGCAGAGCTGCTTAAAGCAATCAGATATCCGGAAATAAGTTACCGTAAGTTCTGCACCAAAGAGTATTTGGGGGAGGATCGTAAACAAAACCGGGTCTTTTGCGGATTATCCTTGAGCAAGAGAACCATGATCCACCACACGCAACTTTGTAAGTTTCGGACTTCACTCACCTTTGTTCAGCAAGTCAATCTGATGGTGTATATACTCCATCACTTTAACCAGTCTGGGCTTCTCGGTGAAAATGTCATACACGGCATCGATTCCACAGAACTGGCAAGTGATTGCAAACTTCCTTTGGCGACCCTGAGCATAAAAGGAAAGAATATTCGTATATATAACGACATCGACTGTGATTGCGGGCGCCGTCGTAACAAACGGGATAAATCAATCTATGTCATTGGCTATCGCTTGCATACCCTGACCGCAATAGATGCCAAGTCGGGCCACAGTTTCCCCCTCGTCTCCCTACTGTCTCCGGCAAATCATCATGACAGTCATTTCCTGCCATTTTTAGTAAATCTTGCACAGGCAATGGGGATTGATTTGCAACTTATCACTGCCGATGAAGCCTACCACGACAAAGATGGTTCCCTATTTGAGGAAACAAAAGTAATCGTGACAACACCACCCTCATCCAATGTTTCACTGCCGGAACATGTTGACTCTAAAACAGGTGCTGTTTTTTGCCATGAATCATGTGCTGTGCCCATGAAACACTTGGGAGTTGAAGCACAGAATCACGAATATAAATGTAATGCTGACCCAGACGAATGTTTACAGTGTAATTCTTGCCAGCAATACCGTTTTGTCCCGGTAGATCGTGGTTTATTTCAACAAATTCCTTATCATGCTGCCGGTATACAGCAAGCTCATGATATACGCAAAAACTGCGAAAGACCTTTTAATCTTCTCAAAAATCAAACCGGTATGGAAACCGTTCGTGTGCGTAGCCAACAAGCAACCATGGCTCGATGTACATTAGCTTCTATTGCGATATTGTTGATAAAAATGGCAGGAACAAGAAGGAAACAGCCGAAAACCATACCACAGCAAATGCATATGTTTAAGGAGGAAAAGGCGGCATAACGCAAACAACTACCCGATATAGCAACAATAGTCAAAGTTGCATGTTCGTTTACATATTTTTACCTGCCTTGAAGGTCAACTTAACGATCACGACAGGAACGATTCTCATCGTTGGATTGAGAAGTTCAAAACAGAGCTGATA
>JAGLKS010000118.1 GCA_023140905.1 Alphaproteobacteria bacterium
TGATGTCACTATTCAGGCACAAATTTTAGACCTCTTGCAAGATTTGCAACAAAAGCTAGGCATGGCGATGCTGCTCATCACACATGACTTAAGCATTGTAGAAAAGATGGCTGATTATGTTTGTGTTATGCGCCATGGTGAAATTGTCGAACAAAAAGATACCAAAGCACTATTTGCAAAACCGCAGCATGACTATACTAATATGCTGCTGAGCACTATCCCGCGCGGCAATGCTTCGGCTTTTGAAAAAGACGCATCAGTGATTTTCGAGGGACGCGGAGTGAAAGTCCATTTTCCCAAAAAATACAATTTCCTTGGCAAACCTAAAAGCTTTGTCAAAGCTGTAGATAACGTTGATATCACTATCCGCCGTGGCGAAACGCTAGGTATTGTAGGTGAAAGCGGTTCTGGTAAAAGCACTCTGGGTTATGCAGCATTACGGCTATTAGATGGACAGGGACGCTTGCTATTTGATGGAACAGATATCTCGACTTATCGCAAAAAAGCAATGCGCCCTCTAAGAGCACGCATGCAAATTGTGTTTCAAGACCCGTTTAGCTCTTTGTCCCCACGAATGAGCATTGCCCAGATTATTGAGGAAGGCTTAAAACTGCACCGTAAAGATTTAAACGCAGATGAGCGGGACGCTCTTGTAGTGCAAACGCTTAAAGATGTGCATATGGACCCGGAAACACGCCACCGCTATCCGCACGAGTTTTCCGGAGGACAACGCCAACGCGTAGCAATTGCACGAGCGATGGTGCTGGCCCCTGAATTAGTGGTTTTGGATGAACCTACAAGCGCTCTGGATGTATCTGTTCAAGCGCAAATCGTAGATCTCTTGCGGGAGTTACAGCAAAAACATTGCCTGAGTTATATGTTTATCAGCCATGATTTGCGCGTAGTGCGGGCAATGAGCCATTCTTTGATTGTTATGAAAGATGGTCGCGTGATCGAACATGGAAATGCTGCGGAAATATTTGCCAATCCCCGCGAGGAATATACAAAAGCTTTGCTTGATGCTGCAATGAATTTAAAAGCGCGTTGTGCTTAAATGACATAAAATCTCATTTTTGTTTGATTTTTCTGTTAAGCCCTGTTAAACACTTATCAACTTTTTATAGGATATTCTATAAGTTAACCGTATTTTACAAATTAGAAAGAGGTGAGCACTGTGGTCAGTGTGAACGTTAGAGATAATAATATCGATCAAGCTTTACGCGTTTTGAAGAAAAAAATGCAGCGTGAAGGTATCTTCCGTGAAATGAAGCTTCGTCGTCATTACGAAAAACCATCTGAGAAAAGAGCACGCGAAGAAGCTGAAGCCATACGTCGTTGTCGCAAGATGGATCGCAAACGTCGCGATCGTGATGGTTATTAGGTCTATATGACCCTTTTTGAGTTTTATAAAAGCTGCTGTCATAAACATGTCGGCAGTTTTTTCGCATATATATTTTTTTTATTTTCATATGTATTTGTGTTAAACTTAAAAGTCAAAAAATTTGTCTATAGATAAACAAACACCAAAAACAACCATGCGCCGTAATTTTTCTATCCACCTGTTTTATTCTTCCCGCCAGATGAAACTGGTACTACTTGCCTGCTTTAGCGTTGCCGCTATTTGCTTAGCCTCGCTTAATGCCGCTGCGCAATTTGAAGTACCTGTCGGCGATGGTGAAGAGGTGAAATGGGAACGTCATGAATCCGTATCAGGGGTTTTTGAGACAAAATTCCCCCAGAATTATCAATATAAGGTTTTCCCTTTTCGTTTTAACAATGAAAAAGTTGCTTTTAGCGTTGATATTTTATCATCACCAGACGGACATAAAATCACAAAAGATAACAACATTATGATTCATGCGGCTCAAACTTTCGGAAAATCGCTCACAACCAAACAAGCCAAAAAGATTTTAAGCCGGGAATCCGAAAAATATATTTCCTCTGCCGAAAAAATCGGTGGTCTAGTTATAGAAAATAAAGACATTGAGTATAAAGGCTTTTTAGGAAAGAATATCTACATAACCTATCTGAATGAAAATGGAGAGAAATTCGGCACTCACGTTCGTCTTTATGTCACAGATTATTCAAAGATAGAACAAGTTCTTACCACTTCTATGCAAAACATACACACTTACCGTTCGGATGACTTTTTTGAATCATTAAAAATATATGACGGCATTACGTCCTTGGCAAAGCCCAAGAAATTTGGAAATGGTTGGGATGTCTATACATCTAAAAACAATGTGTTTACTGTTAAGCTCCCTCCAGTAAATGCTGATTTTGTGCCTTACCCACCTAGATTTAAAACTAAACCAACACATGAAAAAATGTATTTCAGCTTTGTTGATCCGGTAACACAGGAAGTTATTTACTATAATGTGTATTCTTATAAGCTGGATCGCACAGCAAATTACACAATAGCTAAGCGCATATTATTTTCTCAGCATGTAAAAAAATATGTTAGGACAGCGTCTATTGATGGTTTTAAAACAGACGGTATAGCAGGTAAGCAGACAAATATTATAAATGCGAGACTCATCATATCGCCACCTAAAAGCAAGCCATATCTAACAACATTATTATTAAATGGACAATATAAGGACAATATTGTTGTTGTTCAGGAAATCTTATCAAGCACTAATCATGCAAAAAGCAAATTACCGTTATTATTGCAGAATTCTCTTAAATTCCATCCAGAACAATACAAATATGAGAAACAATAACCTGCCTCTACTAAATAAACTACTTTAGGAGTGCTGTAACGCTGTCAGAAGATAAAGCTAAGCAACTATCAAGCCATGCGCGCTCTTCATTATTAAGATAAGCAAAAAGGTGAGTTTTCACGCTTCCCAGATATATACCGAGCCAATTCTTTTCTGCTTCATTAAGCATGTCTGTAATAATAAGTTTGGGATCTAGTGGCGCATAGCTAACCGTTTCAAAACAATAATACCCCTGTTTTTCAGGATCATGGCATTCCCGCACTAAAACCAGATTTTCAATACGAATGCCATATTCCCCTTCTTTATAATAGCCTGGTTCATTAGAAACCAGCATACCTGATGAAAATGTCTTTTTCTCTCGCTGGGAAATCTGCGTTGATTGCTCATGAACACATAAATAGCATCCGACACCATGACCTGTACCATGCGCATAATCCAGTCCGGCTTCCTGTAGAGATTTTCGCGCCAGAGCATCAATTTGTGCACCTGTTGTATCTTTGGGAAAGACAGCGCTAGCTACAGTAATATGACCTTTAAGTACGCGTGTGTAGTTTTCCTGCATTTCACGGCTTGGTGTGCCTATAGCCATAGTGCGTGTAATATCCGTTGTTCCCCAGCGGTATTGCCCCCCACTATCGACCAATAACAAGCCATCGCCTTTAATCTTACGGCAAGTCTTTTCATTTGCACGATAATGTATAATAGCGCCGTTTCCTGCAAAACCCGCAATAGTTGGAAAGCTTGGCCCTACATAAGTGCTTCCCGTTTTTCGGAACTGCTCTAACACACGCTCAACGGACATCTCATCCATTTCCTGTTCCATGGATGTATTTTGGTTTTCATCAACCCATTTAAGAAAGCGCGTAAGAGCAACACCATCTTGTATATGTGCATTATGGATTGCTTCCCGTTCAGATTTTGTTTTCACAGCTTTGGGCAATACGCATGGATCAGGTACATCAGAAACATCAATACCGGCCTCTTTGACCACTTGCTCAAACCAGATAGGCGTTGCCGAGCGGTCAAGACATAATACAATTTTGGATTCTTTTCTTTTTTCATCAGATGATGACAAAATGGTATGAAGTTGCTTAAATCGCCCACGCAAAGCATCAAAGCCATAAATCCTCAAGCGAACTCCCAGCTTTTCAGTAATATCACGGGTCAGCTTGGCCGGATCAATAAACCAGTCCACGCTACCATCATCATGCAACAGAACATAAGATAGACATAAAGGAGAATACTCGATATCCGCACCACGTATATTAAGGAGCCAGCATATTGAGTCCAATGCACTTATCAAGCATGCTGCTGCTCCCTTTTCTCTAAGTTTAGCCGCTATCCCGTCGCACTTCTCCGATGCTGTTTTCCCGGCTATTTCATCTGGAAATAAACTGAGCTTGGCACTTGGTCTAGCTGGTTGGTCAAACCACAAAGCATCAATCAGGTTACGTGAGCATGGCACAAGCGTAATAGATTTTTCCTTACAGTGTTTGTTTATTTCCTCAATTTGCAAAGGCGTATGTAACCAAACATCATAACCAATACGGCTTTTTTCCGGAGCATGAGCGGCCAACCACTCACCTATTGTTGTTTTTGTGCTGTCTTCGAGATCAAAAAGCGTAGTATCCACTTCTTCACGTAATTGCAACGTATAGCGTCCATCGCTCATAATTACGGCTTTTTCCGGTAAGATAACGATATTGCCCGCACTTCCGGTAAAGCCGCTAATCCATGCCAGCCGCTGCGCATAAGGCGCTATAAACTCCCCTTGAAATTCGTCTGTGCGCGGAATAATATAGCCATCTATATCTTCTTTTAAAATTTCTTTGCGTAAAAGTAATACTCTGTCTTGATAAATGGGTGTGTTTTCTGGCATTGTGCTATTTCTCTTAGACTTTTAAAAACGAGTGTAAAATCCTAATCAATTAGATTAAGTCTCTAACTGTGTATTTTAGACTCAAACAACTGAAAGGGTAGCGCGAAGCTCATGAAAAAGACAGCGCATATTATTGTTTTTGGCAATGAAAAAGGTGGCTCTGGCAAATCAACCGCAACCATGCATACAGCAATCGCTTTGTTACGTCTGGGATATCGTGTCGGAACAATTGATCTGGATGCACGTCAGGGAACGCTCACACGCTATCTGAAAAAACGCTTTGAATATATCACACGTCATAATGAACATTTACCAAGCCCGGCGCATATCGCCATAGAACGCAGCTGCCATGAAACTACACGGCAAAATAATAATGAGGAAGAAGCATTCTTGCTTATGGCTTTAGACGAGCTTAACCGTGTATGTGATTTTATTGTAATTGATACACCGGGAACGGACAGTTACCTGAGTCGTTT
>JAGLKS010000119.1 GCA_023140905.1 Alphaproteobacteria bacterium
ACATGGTCCGGCCAGATCATTCTCTAAAAATCCAGTGGGCTATGATCCGCATTATCACTATCAACTTGCAATCGATGCAGGATGTAACGCCTATGCAGCGCCTCTAGGTTCTTTGCAAGCCGGTGCTGATACATTTGCAGGACAAGTTCCGACTATTCTCAAATATAACAGTTCAAACTCTTTAGCTTCCAGTAAGAATCAAGATTGCACCCAAGCGATGACAGGTTCGGTTCAAGATGCTCTTGAATTAGGATGCACAGCTGTTGGTTTTACAATCTATCCCGGTTCTGATAATCAGTTTGAAATGATGGAAGATGTCCGTGAAATGATTCGCGAAGCAAAAAACGTTGGCATACCAAGCGTTGTTTGGTCATATGCACGTGGTGAAGGTATCACCAAAGAAGGAGAGACTGCTATGGATGTTATTGCATATTCAGCACACATGGCTTGTTTGCTCGGAGCACATATTGTTAAAGTCAAATTACCGACAGATCACATCATGCAAGATGAAGCCAAAAAGGTTTTTAAAGAAAATAATATTGATATTTCTTCACAAGCGGCGCGTGTTAAAGAAGTTGTGCGCTCTTGCTTTAATGGTAGACGTATCGTGGTATTTTCCGGCGGAGCTGCTAAGGGCGAAGATGCTGTATTCGAAGACGCTAAAGCTATTAAGGCAGGTGGTGGAAACGGTTCTATCATAGGACGTAACTCCTTCCAGCGTGAAAGATCAGATGCTCTGGGTATGCTTGGCAAAATTATGGGGATTTATAAATCCTGAGAGCCAGTCATTTGATAAAATCATCCTTCATTGCAACCGGTGCCCAAAGAACATCATTGATGTTTTCTGCTCCGGTTGCCAACATAATCAAACGATCAACCCCTAAAGCGATTCCGGCACAATCTTTCATATATTCTAATGCTTGAAAGAATTCTTCATCAGGAGGATATGTTTCACCATACAGTGCTTGTTTAATCTCCATCTCTTGTGCATATCGTGAGCGCTGTTCCTGTGCGTCTGTAAGCTCTGAAAATGCATTAGCCAGTTCCACACCACAAGCATATAATTCAAAACGTTCAGCAAAACGTGGGTCATCTGTTTTAGGCCGTGATAATGCTGCCATGGAAATGGGATAATCATATAGAATTGTTGGAACATCATTTCCTAGGAAAGGTTCAATCTTTGCTGCCATAATAGCATGGAATATATCATCCCATTTATCATCATCAATTACGCGAATCCCAATTTTCCGAGCTGCTCCAGCTAGAATATCTCTATCATCCAGACAAGCGCATAGATCAATATAGGCATAACGTTGGAATGCATCTATAAGACTCAATCGTTCTACGACTCCAAACGGATCACAATTGATACCTTTATAGCTGTAATGTGTAATCCCAAGCTCTTGTGCTATAGAACGTAGAATAAGTGCACAATCTTCCATAAGCACATGATAATCAGCTCCCATGCGATACCACTCCAGAATCATAAATTCAGGAGAATGACGGGAAGAACCTTCTGCATTCCGGTAAACCGGACATATTTGATAGATACGCTCCATCCCCGCAGCTAACAGCTTTTTCATGTCAAACTCAGGGCTTGTATGCAAATACATTTCCTGTGCCGGTTTGCAATCTATCCCTAGACGCATTGTTTTGAACGCATGAATATGAGCATCCATCACAGGACAAACTTGTAACGCTGGTGTATGAACTTCAGTAAAGTCTTGCGAATCAAAGAATTGCCGCAAGATTTTAAATATCTGCGCCCGCTTTTCTAAATTAGTCCGCTTTTGTTTAAAATTATTGGGCAACCACCAATTCATAGCCATTCCTTTGTTCTTTTTGAAAAAATACTTGCATTTAGCGCTAAGTAACGCTAAAA
>JAGLKS010000012.1 GCA_023140905.1 Alphaproteobacteria bacterium
AATGTGTGGGATTTTTCAGCCAGTTCTTTTATGCTTTCCAGACGTTTGCACATTTCTTTTCGTTGACTTAAAAACTGTTTATCCTGACTCAGATAAGGCTTAAGCTCTTTTGCTTTTTTTAACTTATCCGCGGCAGTATCAATGATTTTCTCGTTATACTTTCTTAAAACAGAGAGCTTTAAAAAAGGCTTTAGCATTATTCGTAAAAGTTTTGATAGTCGACGTCTGAATTTATGTTCCTCTTTCCATGGGATAAGGCGCTTTTGTCTATAGCGGGATTTATATTCCATGATGGCATGTTCTTTGTCTTTTCCCCCAGGAAATAGTCCGAAAGGAAAATTAAGCATAAAGAATGTTAGTCTTTCTTGTAATGTACTTTGAGGGATAGAAACCGGTTCATAAGGAACATTCATTGACATAGCCCAGTCAAGCCATTTGAACCCGTTAATTAAAGGTGTGCCTGAAATTGGAATCCACGGAACTCTTAGAGTATCGGCAACTATAGCGGCATGCATGGAATCAGCAAGAACAAGTTTGGCTTTTCGTATGCGGTTTATTGTTTCAATATAGTTTTCCCGCGGACTTATATATTCTACGCCAGCCTTATCGCAAACTTTTTGCCATGCACCATAATCAATACTGCCGTGATTCGGCATGAAAAGGACGCCTTTTCTTTCTTGTTCCGGGATAGGTTGGAATTCCGGTAGAAGAGACAAAAGTATTGCGCCATCTGTTACCCATGAATTATCGGGCAAATCTAATACAGCAGCACTAAGGGGGCCACGTACACTGACGATATGCCATCCTTGTCCACCAAAATTTTCAGGAGGAGATCCATACCCACAGCCGCTTGAAAAAACGACCTTTTTTGCTGCTGGGGGCATATCTTCGTTTATAATTGACCCTATACCGCTCATCCAACTATCTTCAGATTGATCGAAGACATTTGGCGTTAATCTTTCCCATATAAATTCATTTAGATCGTCTCCAAAATTATTGTGGGGGTCTTTGTAATAATAAATCCGCATAATTTATACCTTCATCTAATAGTAGCCAATGTGTGAGCTCGGTTCATAATTGGAGCAATTATGGAAACGTTTATGTGGGTGCTTTCTTTAATTTAATCATATTAGCAATTTCCCGGTATATCAATATCAGAGTCAAGGCTCCTATTATGATTGATGCTATAGGTGCTCCCCATAGTCCTATAGTTGGCAACAGCACCAAGCTAAACAGTACTTGGCCAGATAAACCAAATAAGTTGTATTTTACAATTAAATTATCCATGTACCGGCTATAAAAAGCCAGATTTGCAACTTCGCGCGATGAGGCTATTATCATTGTGATACACATTAACCAAAATAACGGGAGCCACTCTTCTGCGAGTGGTCTGTTCAAGAAGTAATGAACAATGATATACATAAAAGGACAGGCAAATAAAGCAAATAATATTGATGTTAGAAGGGTTTGCTTAAAACAACTATGCAAAAAAGAATTATATTGTTCTGGTTGTTCTTTATAGGCCCGGACTAACTTTGGCTTCGATATTTGTATTATCCCGGTTCGAATTAAATTTAACATTGCGCTTATGGCTTGTGAGAAGAAAACATATATGCCCGTAAGCTCTATATTAAGAAAAGCTGTAATGAGGAAATGGTTAAGATAACTACTGAACGTTGTTATAATGTTGTTCAAATAAATTAAGCGCGCTTCTTTGAAGTTTAGAAAAATCCACTTTTTAAAAGAAATGCTCTGTATGTTCTTTGGACTTAGCCATGGCCAGTTACGAGTAACCCAGAAAAAACCTATGAGAGCGGAAAAGCTACCAATTACTCCTCCAATCAGCAGAGATTCTATGTTGCGAAAGGCTGGATAAAAGAACGCAACAATCATATAAATTATAGCCCAGCTAGCAGCTCTTAAAAAATGCAACACATTAGCGGCCATTGGTTTTGAAAGGTTAAGAAGCAAACCATAAAAATCTTGGTTCAGGTGTTCAAGAAAAATAAACAGAAATAGCAAAAGCGCGAGAAATTGTGTTTCTGTGACAGCCCCGCCAATTACTGTAAAACAAAGCAAAATTGAGTATATATAGAATAGATAGCGACCATAATAGTGTAAGCCTTCTATAATTTTATGTAAGCTTTGAGTTACGGCATGCCGAGCCTGAATATACATCAGCGAAAGACCAAGAAAGGAAGGTATGATAATACTTGCTGCTGTGATAAGCCCATAGATACCAAGAGCTTCAAAATCTAAAAATCGTGCTATGTATAATGTCAGTATGAATTTGACAACAAGCGATGTTCCCCTGATATTCATCAGAAACAATGTTTGCATTGTCTTTTTATTAATCAATGCCTTTGGTATTTTAAAGAACAAATTTTAATTCCTACTGATGTATATTTTGGTTTATTAAGCAAAAAGAGAATCAGAAAATGACTAAAATTTGCAATTATTTTTTAGTGTTCTAACGTCCGCTACAGCGGTGAAATTACCACCATAATCTATAAAAGGGAACTACTATAATTATTTTAAAACTTGACAAGCAAGTAATATACGAATATATTCCTATATATAAACCTGATTATTGCGCCTTTTTTTAGGCGCTTTTTGTCGTTTAAAGCGGCTCTTTCTTTCTATAATAATCAAATGAGGAAATATAATGTTTATTACACTCGGTCATTTTGGCCATCGTTATAGCTTGTTAAACAAGTTTATTTTATTTAATCCAACACAAATATCAAACCTTAAGGTTTGGTATGATGCTTCTGACACAAGCACTGTCACACATGTTGCCGGTGCTGTTAGCCAGTGGGATGATAAATCCGGGAATGATTATCATGTTTCGCAGAGTACCGGTGCCTATCAGCCTACATATGTTAATGGGCAGTATTTAGAGTTTGATGCTGCTCACGTCGGGCTATCTGCAACACACGCGCTTGGCCTTACATCATTGACAGTATTTGGCGTTCAAGAATCTTTAGCTACTAGTTTTTATGATAGTACAATTATTGCTCAGGGAAGTGACGGGCAAAACTGGTCGCTATTCGGGTCTGGCAATCATGACACGGCTCCACAGTTTAAAACCACTATATCAGGTTCTAGTAATGATGGTAATTTTTATACCTCAATACCTTTAAATGAAGATCACACTATCACTGGAATGTATGATGAAGTAACGGGCGTTGTGAGTGGTCGTGTAGATGGCATCCTTAGGCGAAGTATAACACGTTCCGGACAATTGGATACAGATAACTCTTTACTACAGGTTGGAAAAAGGGCGTCACCACACCACAGATTACGCGAAATTATAGTGTATGACGGTGCTTTATCGGATAGTGATTTTAACCAAGTTGGAAATTATTTAGCAGATAAATGGGGGACACCATGGACGGACATTTAATATTAACAGCAAAAAAGGATTATACAGCATCGCAAACGCTGGAGCACATAAATAAACTCATGTTTGATTATTGGAAAACTCAGGGCTATAAAGTGGATGAACACGGCATCATTGGTAAAAAGAACGGTGTGGACAATCCAGACGCTTGCCGCACTACAGCATGGGCTGAGATTTTAACTGCGCCGGATGGGACAGAATATTTTTCTTCTTTGTCCAATGAGTCCAGGATTATAGATTGGAAGGCCTTTGGAACAACGATAGATATTCCAGATTGTTTTGAAGAAATTGAAAAGCCGGTAGAGTGGATAGTGGAGGATGTTTAAGCATTATATTGTAACAGAAGCGTTGTTATTGAACCATTACAGTTTATGACATTTGTTCTTTTGCCCAGTTAGTTAGAGCTTCTCTGGTTTGTATATCAATATTGCTTAAATCTGTTGCCACTCTTAAAGCTTCTTCTTTTTGAGACATTCGTATTAATTTTTCGATTTCTCCAGACTCACTGCTTAAATATTTCATACCGAAATTACCTGATAAACCTTTAAGCTCATGGGCGCGGCTGCCTAATGTAGCTAGATCATCTTCTTTGCATAAAAGTTTAATTGTTTCAGCAAGTTCAGTAGCTTTATTCTGGAACCCTTCCAGTAAAGTAAAGAATTGTTTTTCTCCCAGAGTATCAAGGAGTTGTTTGAGCATATCAGTGTCGAGTAATTCTTCTACATCGTAATGCTTAATTTGTTTCTGTTTCTCTGTTGGTCCTTTTATATTGGTTTTTTCTGTCACAATTTCCTCTTGGTGCGGTGTTGTTTCTGTTTCTGTTTGATTGGTATTGTTTATCTGCATAAGAAAATGCTGGATTTCACTGACATTTTCGTTCTTCGTACTTTTATTTTCTTCTGACGGTGGCAGGGATATCTCTTGGGATTTTATGATATCGCTATTTTCATCTGTAGCTTTATCACTATTATTCACAATCTCAGGAGTATTTTCAAATCGACCGATTGAAGCATTATAGAGGACTTCATCAAGTTTATGGGAATCGATAGGTTTAGCCAGAAAACCATTCATACCAATCTCGAAATATTCCTGAATGTCTTCCAGCATAACATTTCCGGTTAGTGCGATAACAGGGATATTAGCAACATCCGGGTCAACTTGCCTGCGTAATTTACGTGTTGTTTCTAATCCATCCATACCACCCATTTGAATATCCATGAACACCAAATCAGGTTTTTGATTGAGACAAATTTCAAGAGCTTCCAGTCCATTCGCAGCCATATAAAGGGTATGGCCTTTCTGTGATAGCAACCCATCAAGGACTTTCCTGTTCATCTCATTATCTTCTGTAACCAGAATTTTCATTGGTTTGGCTTCAGGGATGTGATCTTTGCTTTCAAGATGTTCGTCAACAGCCTCTTTATCCTGTCCTTGTTCATTTTGGATAATCATATCAAGATCAAAGAAAAAGGTGCTTCCCTGACCTTCAATACTATCAACAGAGATTTCCCCTCCCATCGCCTTTATAAGACGATTAGAGATTGTAAGGCCAAGACCTGTTCCACCATATTTACGTGTTGTGCTGTTCTCAGCTTGGGCAAAAGGCGTGAAAAGCTTTCTTAGGCCTTCTCTGGAAAGACCAATACCAGTGTCTTTGACAGAAAAACGGATCCTGTCTTTAATGCCTTGATTACTGCCGCGCAAACGTTCCACATGAATAGTTACGCCGCCTTTATTGGTAAACTTAATGGAATTATTAACAAGGTTAAGTAAGACCTGACGTAATCTAGTAGGGTCTCCGGAAACGATGTGCGGGACTGTAGCCATATTTATGTTAGAGCTTAAAGTAATATCTTTCTGCGAGGCGTGTCCAGACATCAAGATAACGATATCATCAATAAGGCGATGCACATCAAAATTCAAAACTTCAAGAATCATACTGCTGCGTTCTATTTTCTCAAAATCAAGAATATCATTGAGCAATGCCATCATTGTATCGCCGGATTTACGGATTGTGTCCATGTAATCATTCTGAGTTTTGCTAAGTGTTGTTTTTTCAAGAAGTTGCACCATTCCTAATATGCCATTCATAGGCGTACGAATTTCATGACTCACAACAGCTAAGAACGCAGATTTAGCTTGATTAGCTTTATCGGCACTTTCTTTGGCAACGCGCATTTCTTCTGTACGCTTGACTTCGCGTTCACGCAATTCAGCCATTAATTCTCTTTCACGCTCAATAACGCGAATTAATCTGGCCTGATCCGCAGACTCCTTGGATTTTTGTAAGCGTGCTAAAGATTGCTCATCGCGCAGGCGCTCTTCTTCTTCAATATGGTCTTTCTCTTTCTTATGTGTAGCAGCGTGAATATAAGCGGCTATAAATAAAAACGCTTGTAGTAAATGAAGATACCAAAACGTAACAACGTTCTGAGTAGTCGGTTCAATGGCTTGAAGCGCAACCATGCAAAGCAGGACAAAAGCAAAACACGGTAATATCAGGGCTGTGCCGAAAAGTAAGAAGCTCAGTAAGGGCCTGTCATTGGAAAAGAAAAGAATAACAAGCAATATAAAGACGCAAACACTGATTAAACCGCACATAAATAATAAGCCGGTAAGAGTGGAGCCTAGCAAAGTAAGGTAAAGCAATGTTCCAAGAGCTAAAAGATTGCCAAGTACAAACAGAACAATATTTTCAATCGGGTTTTTATAATTTTTCAAGGAACAAAAATAGCGCGTGGCAATAATCAAAAGTAAATATCCGGACATATAAAGTGTAAATAAAACCGGCCCTGTAATAAGGGACTCTGGAACAATATTAGTGCTGAAGTTAAAGAATAAAGCACATAAAATCATATAATATGAAGACAAAACCAAAGCGGATTTATCGCGGGTTACATAGAAAACAGCGACAAAAAACGCACCAATACCTATAAATAAGATAGCGGCAAGCACATGGCTGATATCGCCTTTCATCAATCGATGCATGTAATTATGTTGAGGGACTAACTTTGGATTAAAAATTAAAGGCATGCCCTCTTGTGCTTCGAGCTGGATAATAAAGGTATTTTGAGTTCCCGGTTGAATATCCAAAGCGAGTGCTGATCCTATAAAGGGATTGGCTAATCTTTTACTTAAGTCATTGGCGGCGTCGGTTTTATAAGAGCTTTCTATGTTAACCGGGTATGTTAATGCTTGTTTGGTACTGTGGTTTAGAATGTTAATTTGCTTTATCATTCCCATGCGCCCATCTAACACATCGCCGAAATCAAGTATCCAGTCATGAACAGGAATTCTATTAAAAACTGTAAAGATAAGCCATATAGGTTCGTGAGAGTTGCCAAGATTGATGATATCGCTAAAAACTTTTGTGCCGCGTAAGTTACTTTTATAACGGCGCATTAATGTATCCGGGCTAAGGACACGATCTGGATCGTGTGTAATATACGAGTAAGGCGCAATATTATAGTTTATTTCAGGATTTTCCAAGATTAGGATATTACTATTGCTGTTTTGAGCTAGGCTGTGTGAGGCTGACAGGAAGAAAAAAGAGGCAATAACGGTTACCAGCCAGAGAGCTCTGGCAGTATAAATAAGGATAGTTTTGTACAAGTCATTAATCATAGCTGAAAGTAATATAAGCTTTGAGCTTTATACCTCGGATAATGTTCGAACAAAAAACGCAGAAAACTTAAGTCTCTGGATCTGATATAACATAGTCAAAAATAAAAGTTATAATGACCCTTGTGCCGTATTATGCGGATAAAAAGGTTAAATCCTTACTAAGAATAATAGCAAAAATGTAAATAATTAATACATATTTACCTAAGCTAAAGACTCTGCAACAAGCCTGATGGCTTCGGGATAGAGAATATGTTCTTGAACAAGAACACGATCGGCTAGAGTGTCAGGTGTATCTCCGGGCAAAATAGGAACGCGTTTTTGTGCAATTATTGGGCCGCTATCAAGTTCAGGGATGACATAATGCACTGTGCAGCCGCCTTCGCTTTTGCCATCCTCAATCGCACGTTTATGTGTATGTGTTCCTTTGTAATCAGGTAAAAGAGAAGGGTGGATATTAATAATTCGTCTGGGCCATTTTTCTACAAAACTATCCGTAAATATGCGCATAAAACCTGCAAGGACGATGAGATCAATATCATAATTTTTAAGACGAGCGCTTATTTCTTCTTCAAAAGCTTCGCGGGTGTCATAGGCTTTATGGTCAATTGTTTCTGTAGAAATACCGTTACTTTGCGCCGTATTGAGTCCGGCTGCATCCGGGCGGTTGGATACTACAAGGCTCATCCGTGCTGGGAAATCCGGATCTTCACATGCTTTTAAAATAGAAAGCATATTACTGCCGCGGCCAGAAATAAATACAGCAAGGTTAAGAGACATTTGCGTTAATTCCTCTCAAATACAAAACTATAATTAATAGGTCCTGATCCTAAGCCCAAGCCCGTGCGCGATTATTCATTGTAATGGGGATGTCAGACAATTTGTGCTCAGAAATTGAACCTATATGATGGACAGTTTCACCCATGCCGGTTAAAACTTTCGTAAGCTCATCCACTTTGTCAGGGTCACACACAATAATCATGCCGATTCCGCAGTTAAGTGTTCGGGCCATATCATCATTATCTAACTTACCTTCAGTCTTCAACCATTTAAAGACTTCGGGTAATTCCCAAGCGCTGGCATCAATTTGAGCCGTTAAGCCATCAGGAATAATGCGGGGAATATTTTCTGTAAGACCACCGCCGGTGATATGGGCCATACCTTTAATTGCGGGGGAACCATTTGCGCTCTGGATTTTTATTGCTTTAAGAAGGGACTTCACATAGATTCGTGTAGGAGCCAGTAAAGCTTGGCCCAATGTTTCAGCTTTTTCCAATGTTTGTTTTTCAATATCTTTGTCCTGATAACGAATCATAGCAGAAAACGGACACGGGCTCTCGTAAGACTGATTCTGATCGGCAACGATTTTACGTATCAAAGAAAAACCATTAGAGTGCACACCATTGGATTCAAGTCCCAAAATAACATCATCATTTTTGATGTCTTTTCCGGTTACAACTTTGTCTCTGTTTACAGCACCAACTGTAAATCCAGCCAGATCATAATCTCCGATAGCATAAAGTCCCGGCATTTCAGCTGTTTCACCGCCAATAAGGGCACATCCTGAAATCTCACAACCGTGAGCAACACCTGCAATAACATCTTTAGCGACATCATTTTCAAGTTTTCCTGTGGCAAAATAATCCAGAAAGAATAATGGTTCGGCTCCTTGCACGATAAGATCGTTTACACACATAGCTACAGCATCAATACCGATTGTATCATGCATACCTGAATCTACGGCAATCTTGATTTTTGTGCCGACACCATCCGTTGAAGAAACTAAAATAGGGTCTTCATATCCGGCTTCTTTTAAATCAAAGAAAGCGCCGTAACCACCAAATCCGGGCATAACTCCGTTACGGTTTGTCTTTCTAATGAGTGGCTTTATAGATTCAATTAAATCAGATGCTGCATCGATATCAACGCCTGCTTTTTTGTAGGCACTTTCTTTCTTCGGCGGATTATTATGGTCTAACATTTTTTCAGACATTTTCTATTCCGTTATATTCTTCTAATTCTTTGCTGTTGCTCTTATGTGCAGCTCGTTGTAAAAACGAAAGCGTACATAAATAAAACACAGTTATTCCGAGTGCACCATGGACATACAGCAAACAGTTTTTAACTGCAAGCAGATTATATTTTTTACTTTCTTTTTGATGGCGTTAAGCGTTTTTCTTACAGTTTCAAAAAGCGCGGACGCTTATGATTCGTCTTTGTTTGTTGTTGAAGGGATAAGGGGGGATGTGACCGCAGATGATGCTGTGAATGCACAAGAACAAGCATTCTGGCAAGCGCAGTTACGAGCCTTCGATATTTTAGCTAACCGTCTGGTCTCTGAAACAGATGCGCCAAGTATGGTTAGACCTGATGCAAGTATGATTGCATCTATGATTAAGGATTATGAAGTTAGCAATGAGCAAATATCTGCGGTTCGTTACGTTGGTGACTTTACATTCCGTTTTGATCCCAAGTCATTAAGCAATTATTTTTCCATTACAGGTGTGCAATATACAGACACAAGAAGTAAACCTTTGCTGATTTTACCAATCTTCCAGAAAAACGGCAGGAATACGATATGGGGCGATGAAAATATTTGGTTAAGAAGCTGGGCTTCAACGACATTTCCAACAGCACTTGTTCCGGTTGAAGTGCCTATTGGCGATCTGGACGATGTTGCAGATATTAATGATGACAACGTTTTGCGTTTTGAGCGTAAAAGTCTGGATCGTATGCTCTTACGTTATAATGCTAAAGAAGCAGCAATTATGATTGCATTGCCTGATAAAACTTTGGAAGCAAGAACTCTGGAACAAAACGCGGCAGGGTTGTTGCAAGTCAGTATTTATCGTACTGACAGGGGGAGTGCTGAATATGTTAGTGATTTCTGCTTGAAGCCGGAAGCAGAGGAAAGCGTAGAAAAATTCTATAAACGCGCCATGTTACGAGGATTTCAGGCTTTACAAAAAAACTGGAAAAGGCGCACAGCGGCAAGTGCTGCACAAAGCCGCCTTTACTATGTGCGTATGCCTGTTAACGGGTTAGGGGAATTGGTGGAAGCTCAGGATGTTTTGCGTACGCTTCCTGGACTTAATGCTGTATCTGTTGTTTCAGTTAAACCCGTGGAAGTACGGCTTTTATTGACGTTTAGGGGCGATGAGACTCGTTTGCGTGAAGCGTTGCGCAGTGGAAGTTCATATCTTCTTAGTCGAGCCTATGGAAAGGATGAACAGGCGCATAAAGCATCGTCAGAACAAATTGAGGGGTTGAATGTTATGTATGATCTTTATCATCGAAGTAAAGCCGCAAAGATGAGGCAAGCTGCTCAATATTATGCGTCTCCACCCTCTCAGCCTTTTAAGCCTCTAAAGGCTAAAGAAGAAACAATATTTTCTCCAGTAGATGCTTTACCAACGGACTTTCAAAAGCATGATTTTAAAAAGGGGCAAATTCACAATTTTTAAAAGAGGGTTAAAGAAATATGGATAATATCAAAACAACAAAAGCTTCAACACATTATATATTCTGGGCTGTTATTATAGCGCTGTTTGTTAGTGCAATTTTTCTCTTAAAATCAGTGCTTTTGCCTTTTGTCGTAGGAAGTTCCGTTGCTTATCTTCTTAATCCGACTGTTCAGAAATTTGAAAAACTTGGTATTCCTCGTGGTCCGGCTTCTATAATAATTTTATCCGGTTTTTTGCTGGTGCTTTTGACTTTCTTCGCAATTACTGTGCCGGTTCTTACCAAAGAAATTGGGGCTTTTGCTTTGGATGTACCGGATTATATAAACCAGCTAAAAGAGCTTTTAAGTCCATTAACAGGGTTTTTAGAACAATATACAAGCCATGTTGAGAATGGCGATATACAAGGGTTCTTTGTCGATAGTTCCAAATCAGTAACAACAATTATTGGAATATTGGCAAGCAAGCTGGCAGCAGGGGGGCAGACCCTTGTTGATATTATATCCCTTTTCTGTTTTATGCCGATTGTTGCTTATTTCATGATGAAAGAATGGCCCAGTATAACACAATGGATATATGATCTGGTGCCGCGTTATGCACAAGGAGATGTCATGGAGTTATTAAAGCAAATCAATACAAAGCTTTCCGGTTTTATTCGTGGGCAAATAAGCGTGGCATTAATATTGGCGTTAGCTTATGCTTTGGCGCTGACTTTAGCTGGATTGAAATATGGTATGCTCATTGGTTTAAGCGCCGGTTTGCTCTCTATTATTCCTATGGTTGGTTTGGTTATTGGCTTGATTGTGAGTGTAGCGGTGGCATGGTTCCAGTCGGGGGAGTGGGAATATGTGCTTATTATTGCAGGAATTTTCTTGGGCGGGCAGTTAATTGAGGGCAACTTCTTAACACCAAAACTTGTCGGAAAAAGTGTCGGGTTGCATCCTCTTTGGGTTTTCTTTGTTCTTCTTGCAGGGGGAAGTTTGCTTGGAATTCTGGGGATGTTTCTGGCTGTACCTGTAGCAGCTGTTATCGGTGTTCTCCTTTCATTTGCCTTGCGTAAATATAAGCAAAGCACTTATTATAAAGTCTCTTCCGGAAATGATGATAAAGATGATAAATCGTCTCACATGAAAAAGCGAAACAAGAGCAAGAATAAGCAAAGCACGTAATAATTATGCCGCCATTATCTCATTCATTAGTCAATGCCCGTCAGATCCCCTTTGATTTAGGGGCGCGTCCTGCTTATGGCCGTGATGATTTCCAGATTAGCCAGTCTAATGCTGCGGCTGTAGGGTGGATTGATCGCTGGCCGGAATGGACTGCGCCTATTCTGATATTACAAGGACCCGCAGCAAGTGGTAAAACGCATCTTGTCGCAGTGTGGCAGGAAAAAGCACAGGCGCAAAAAATTAATCCTGAGTGCTTGATAACAAAATCAGCTGATGAATTATTTGCGCTGGGAGATGCTCTTGTTATTGATGGTTTAGATCCATGGCTTGGTGATCGTGAAGCTGAAACAGTGTTGTTCCATCTTTATAATATGCTTAAAGAAGAGCAGAAAACCATAATGATAACGATGCGCATGGCTCCAAGCATAACAGATTTTGTATTGCCTGATTTAGCTTCGCGTTTTCGTGCTGCGCCTAGTGTTGCTATCCATGCTCCCGATGACATGCTGTTAGCCTCAATTTTAACAAAGTTATTCGCTGATCGTCAGCTTAGCGTTAGTAGTGATGTTATTGCTTATCTTTTGCCGCGTATGGAACGGTCTTTTATGGCAGCACAAGATTTGGTTGAACGGGCCGATTGTCGGGCATTATCGGAAAAACGGGGGATATCTGTGCCTCTCATGCGCCTTGTATTAAGTGACATGCAAAGCTAACTCTAGTTGCTTATCTTTACTTTTTAGCATAATCATCAGGGCTAACGGTATCAATTAAAATATTTTTGCTGGAATAATTAAGATCACTCCAATGTTTTATAGAGCAAGATAAAATACTTAATGTAGCCGGTTGATATCCGCTAATCAGAGAAAAGGTCAATTTCTCAGAAGAAGAGGCCAGCATGCGTAAAAGGGCGGGAATTCCCGGATAATGGCCGATCAATAAAACCGTGTCATATTCATCGTCACAAAGATGAATTTGTTTTAAATATTGTTCTTCACTACCAAGATATAAAACCGGCAAAAAAGAAATCTGATTTGGGCTAAGATCTGTGTTAAAGCACTCACGCAGTTGTTCAAGTGTTTCTCGTGTTCGCCACGAATCAGAGCATAAAACATAATCCGGGTAGAGGTTGTTTTTACTCATATAATACCCAAGCGCAGCAGCATCGCTTATGCCTTTCATAGTCAAAGGGCGGCCTTTATCTTTACCCTCGTAGGAGGGATCGCTTTGAGCATGACGTAATAATAATAAACGTTTTGTCATAACAACCTATATCGATATTTATGCAAAAACAGCTTATGCCGTTATGTGACAGGAATTTTGGTAATCTTTCCATCTTTCACAGCAATAGCAAGCAGACCATGCTTTACAGCTAGTGCGTCTTCGCCAAAAATTTCTCTACGCCACCCTTTTAGGGCAGGAACCAAGGCATTGTCATCTAATGCAATCGCTTTTATATCCTCAGAAGAAGCTATAATTTTAGCGGCAACGCCATGTTCTGTACTCTCTATTTTGAGGAGCATTTTTAATATGTCAATGGTGATTATAACATTAGGAGACAAAGCCGTTTTCTTTTGCGGAACTGGCCATGTTTCTTTTGGGCTGGTTAATGCTGCTTCAATGGCTTTAAGTATGAGGTCGCCAAATCTTCCATCGACAACATCTTTGGATATGTTGCGAATCTTCATTAATTGTTTTTTATCGTGTGGGACCTGATTGGCCATATCCGCTAGAGTATCATCACGAATAACCCAGTTTTTAGGGATGTTGCGTTTTTGTGCTTGTTGTTCTCTTAGTGCGGCTAATTCCCGTAGAACAGCTAAAGAACGAGAGCGCGGAGAGCGTATTTTAATGCGTTCCCATGCTTTATACGGGTCATTTTTATATGTGTCTGGATTGTTTAATATCTCTTCTTCCATAATAACCCAGCTACACCGGTCTTTCTTTTTAAGCTTTGTATGCAAGTTTTTATAAACGTCACACAGATGCGTAACATCACCAAGCGCATATTTAACCTGTTTATTGCTTAGAGGCCGTATAGACCAATCTGTAAATTGTGAGCTTTTATCAATCTGTATGCTCGCAATATTGTTAACCAGTTTTTCGTAACTTATAGAATCACCATACCCGCAGGCCATGGCAGCTACTTGCGTATCAAAAATCGGTGTAGCAACACATCCCATCAAATTGTAAAATATCTCAAGATCTTGCCGTGCGGCATGAAAGACTTTTAAGACAGCCTTGTTTTGTAAAAGATCAAATAAAGGCGAAATATCTATTCCTTTCGCCAACGGGTCCACAGCACATGCTGTTTTATCAGGAGAAGAAAGTTGTATCAGACACAGTTTGGGGTAGTAAGTTTTTTCCCGCAAAAACTCGGTATCGATTGTAATAAATTCTTCTTGTGCCAGCTCTTTACAAAACGCAGCTAGTTCGTCGCTATCAGTAATTATTGTCATATTATTCCTAAGGGGATTTTCCCAACGCATAAATTAAGAGAGCCTATAATACGCTCTTGTGTAAGATCGTCTAGTATATCTGTGGCTAAAATCATAGTTTTTATCCATAATTTTTGTAAAATCGGCGTGACATTAATGCGCGATGCGGTATAAACACTGTTGCTAGCAAATTAATTTAATGAGTTTTTCTTAAGGAAGAAGATGAAAATGCACGCATATAGAACCCATAAATGTGACGAGTTAACAAAAGAGCATGTTGGTCAGGATGTTCGTCTTTCAGGATGGATTCACCGTATATACGATTTAGGCGGAGTTTTATTCATCATTTTACGAGATACATACGGTTTAACTCAGTGCCTTGTTGATGAAAATTCTCCTTTACTGGGTGAGATAAATAAATGGCGTGTGGAATCTGTTGTGACCATCGACGGAAAGGTTCGTGCCCGCTCGGCTGATACGATTAATCCAAAAATGAAAACCGGTGAAATAGAGGTTTATATTGCAAATGTAACTATGCAATCAGCTGCGGAGATTATTCCGTTTCAGGTTTATGAAGATGATGGAGCGGGTGAAGATATTCGTTTGCGCTACCGCTATCTGGATTTACGCCGTGATGGAATGCACAAAAAAATTCGTTTGCGCAATAATGTAATTTCAACAATACGTGATAAAATGTGGGGGCAGGGCTTTCAGGAATTTCAAACGCCTATATTAGCAGCAAGTTCTCCTGAAGGTGCGCGTGACTATCTTGTTCCATCGCGGTTGCATCCGGGTAAGTTTTATGCTTTGCCGCAAGCACCACAGCAATTCAAACAACTTTTGATGATGAGCGGGTTTGATAGATATTTCCAGATTGCACCATGCTTTCGTGATGAAGACGGTCGCGCTGACCGTCTTGCAGAGTTTTATCAGCTTGATGTGGAGATGAGTTTTGTAACTCAGGATGAGGTTTTCAATACGGTTCAGCCGGTAGTCAAGAGTCTCTTTGAAAAATTCTCGGATTTCACAGGTGAGAAACGCGAAGTTATCTGGTGTGACTCTATTCCGTTTAAAGAAGCAATGCTTAAGTACGGATCAGATAAACCGGACTTACGTAACCCTCTGGAAATATGTGATGTGACCGAAGTCTTTGCTCGTGATGATGTGTCGTTCAATGCCTTTAAAGGTGTGATTTCCAAAGGCGGCGTTGTAAGGGCTATTCGTGCTCCAGATGTTTCAACGATGCCCAGAAGTTTCTTCGACAAGCTTAATGGCTGGGCGCAAGGTGAAGGTGCTGCGGGGCTTGGCTATATTCTTTTTGCTGATGGTGAGGGAAAGGGACCGATTGCAAAATTTGTTCCTGAGGCTGCTCAAGAGCAAATCAAAGAGATTTCAGGTTGCAAAGATGGTGATGCAATTTTCTTTATATGTAATCAGGAATTACCTGCTGCTAAATTTGCCGGAGCAGCGCGTGATGCGGTTTGTTCGGCTATGGATGAGGCGGGTATCAAAACCCGCGAAACCGGCGTATATAAATTCTGCTGGATTGTCGATTTTCCAATGTATGAATTTGATGAAAAAGCGCAGAAGATTGATTTCTCACATAACCCGTTCTCTATGCCTCAAGGCGGTATGGCGGATTTGGAGGAAAAAGATCCGTTAGATGTTTATGCGTTCCAATATGATTGTGTTTGTAACGGTTTTGAACTAGCTTCCGGGGCTATTCGGAACCATAGACCTGAAATCATGGAAAAAGCTTTTGGTATTGCAGGATATGGCAAAGATGTTTTGGAAGATAAATTTGGTGGTATGCTTAATGCTATGCGTTATGGTGCTCCGCCGCATGGTGGTTTAGCCTTCGGAATTGACCGCGTCATTATGCTTTTGGCTGATGAGCCGAATTTACGTGAGGTTTATGCTTTTGTTATGAATGGTCAATATGAAGATCAAATGATGCAGGCTCCATCTCAAATTGATGAAGAGCTGTTGAAAGACTTACATATCAAAATCTCAATGCCCGAAAAAGTATAGTAACTTGCATTTACTTTTGCAGTGCGTTACTCGTCACTTACGTACCTAAACGTACGCTACCTTCCTCGTGCCTGCTGCAAAAATAAAGCCAAATCACTATAGTATGAAGAAATCGGCATAGAATAGAATAAAGCGGCGCAGTTTTCTGAACTGTGCCGTCTCTGTTTGTGAAGAAAAAAGGCACCCGAACGTATTTATAAAAACAGGGAATACGTCCGGGCTTCTGGGTTTTACCTGCCATTAGGGTTGGGTTAGGGGGGATGCATGGCAGGTATAGGGTAATTTTTTCATTCTGCTGCTTGTAAAGATCTGTTTTTACGGACCTCTTTATTCTGATACAAGCCGCGGTCTGCTTGCTCTATAATGTTTTCAATCGTGTTGCCTTGCGTATATTCCTTAAGGCCAATGCTAGCTTGAATGCGTATCGTGTCGTCCTTCCACTCAAAACTTAAATCATTCAAAGCATTTCCAAGTTTGCGCGCTCGTTTGATTGTTTTTGCAATATTTGTATTAGGCATAAGAATGATGAACTCATCACCGCCCAGCCTCGCGACAACATCCATTGGCCGCGTTGCACAGTTCAGGAATTCTCCTACTGTCCTAAGGGCTTCATCTCCAGCCAGATGGCCATATCGATCATTAATTTCTTTGAAATAGTCGAGATCAATCATAACAAGCAAGCCACCGAGGTTTTCTCCACGATTCGTACGGTCCAGCTCTCCTTCGAAAGCACGATAAAAACCACGGCGATTGGTTAGCCCCGTTAATTCATCAATGGTCAGGATTTCCTGCAAAACCTGAATACGTTCTTCTTTAAGTGCCAGATCGCGTTCAGCTTGACGTAGCATTTTATAAGCTGTTTTTAGTAAAGCTGTCTTATCAATAGTGCTTTGATTGGTCTTTGCATTGACCTGTGTATTTTTCCGGGCGTTATTATTTGCATTAGCGGTGTTATCTTTATGGTTATCTTTATGCGAGGTATCAGATTCACTTTTCTTAAAGAAGCTAGGTATGCTCCCGCTTTTATCCATAAACCGCTTGGAAGCAATAGCTTTCCCTGACAAATTATTACGCTCTCGCGAGAAGTAAGAATTTTGGACAATATCTGATGTCATAATTAATTACCCTTTAATTACTGTGCAACTGAGCACGTAGTGCTATGTAATATCCCTTTCCTTATAGACAATGCTAGATGCGTGCCAAGTGAATTAATATATGTATTACAGTGTATTATGTGGCGTTCTTATTCCGACAATTAATGGGGATTTAAACAAATTTTTCCTGACGTAGTATAATTTGCCTATCCATACCCGGCAGGCTTTGCCGTTTCATTTTTTCTTTTAACTTTTAGCTTTCAGTGCTTTGAGGTAAGATTTCATCTATGAAAAGTGAAGATAAAACCGCGAGAATGGCTATTAAAATAAAAAATATTATGATGATCGAAGAATGCAGATGTTATTATTCATGTGCTTTTTGTTTGGTTTTTGCTTTAGGCTTTCTTCTTTTAGTGAGTTTTCCTGCATTTTCCATGTATGATCCTGCTCTAAAAGAGGGGTTTGTTCCTCACAAAGCACTCTATGATATCCGCCTTACTTCCAAGAAAAGCAGCGCAAATATTTCCAATATCAGAGGGAAGATGCTTTATGAATGGCATTCAACATGTGAAGGTTGGGTTTCAAGTCATAAATTCGACATGCTATATGAATATATTGAAGTTCCGTCTGTCCATATTACCAGCGAGTTTGCGACGTATGAATCTTTTGATGGAAAAGAATTCAACTTCACTGTGCAACGTAAAAAAGATAATTATGTATTCGAGGAATTTCGCGGTGTGGCAACTTTTGGAGACATGAAAGAAGAAGAAAAACAAACGTCTTTAGGGCATGTTTCTTATTCTATTCCGTTCGGGCTAACGCAAGATTTGCCGCAAGCTACGCTTTTCCCTACAGCGCATACATTAGATGTTCTAAAGCACATAAAAAAGGGAGACCATTTTTATAAAGCAAATCTTTTCGATGGTAGTGATACAGAAGGCCCGGTAGAGATAAACACATTTATTGGCAAAGAAACGGCGTATCAAAGCATCATGACAATGAATGATAAAGGTGAGTTTGTAGAATCTAAATATATTGATCCTGATTTAATAAATACCAAAGTTTGGAAAATTCGTCTGGCTTTCTTTCCGTTAAATACATTCGATGTTATGGCAGATTACGAAATGTCGGCAGTTTTTCATGAAAACGGTATTATTAGTAGTATGAAGATAGATTACGAAGATTTTTCAATCACTCAGAGGCTTATTGCTCTTGAACCTATTGAATCCGGTTGCATCAAAAAATCGTCACATGGAGAAGGACAGGATTAAAAGAACAAAAAAGAATGGATTAAGAAAAATAATTGGGAATAAAACGAATCTTTTTGTGTATATTAATGTTTTAGCAAGTCTTGAGGCTTAGGATGTGCAAGTAAGAAAAAACACTTATTCATAGAATATAAATCTACGTTTGAAATAAATAAATTACGATGACTAAAAAAGTTCTAATCGTTGAAGACAATGAGCTTAATATGAAGCTGTTTCACGACCTTCTTGAAGCGCATGGAATTGAGACTGTGCAAACAAGAGAGGGAAAACTTGCTTTTGATATGGCGTTAGAACATAACCCTGATCTTGTCATTATGGATATCCAGCTCCCGGAAATTTCCGGTTTGGAGGTTACACGTCAGTTAAAAGAGCATCCAGAGCTTAAGTCTATTCCTGTTATCGCAGTAACTGCTTTTGCTATGAAGGGCGATGAACAAAAAATACGTGAAGGCGGGTGTGAGGATTATATTTCCAAACCAATATCTGTCGTACGTTTTATTGACGTGGTCAAAAAACATCTGGGCAACTTAGATGAAACAACACAAGTAAAACAACAACAAGAGGGGGAATAGTTACATGTCTGCACGAGTTCTTGTTGTCGATGATATTTTACCTAACGTAAAGTTGCTCGAAGCTAAACTGGCTTGCGAATATTATGATGTTATTACAGCAACAAGCGGTAAAGAGGCGTTGGAAAAGGTCAAACAGGAAAATCCAGATATTGTTTTGCTTGATGTTATGATGCCGGGTATGGACGGTTTTGAGGTCTGTTCCCAGATTAAATCAGATCCTGAAACGGCGCATATTCCTGTCGTCATGGTTACAGCTTTAACTGATATGCAAGATAAGGTACGCGGTCTTGAAGTCGGCGCGGATGATTTTCTAAGTAAGCCAATCAATGATACGGCGCTTATGGCGCGTGTCCGTTCTTTGGCGCGGTTGAAAATGGCGTTGGATGAATGGCGTCTTCGTGAAAATGCAGCGAATCAGTTCGGCGTTGTCACTGAGAAAAATAACCTGATGCAAGAACCTGTCGAGGGTGCGCGCATATTATTAATAGAGGATAAGGATTATGATAAGGATAAAATTGTTGAAGCTTTATCCGGTGATTTAAATATTGTCATAAGTGCTCCTGACGGGTTAAAAGCTATGGAAATGGTGAAAATCCATGATTTTGATGTTGTCATGGTAAGCTTGAATCTAAAAGAAGAAGATGGTTTACGCCTATGTTCTCATTTGCGTTCTAATGAACGAACTCGCACAGTTCCAATTGTCATGATTGCTGATGATAAAGATATGCCACGTGTTGCGCATGGTATGGAAATGGGTGCTTATGATTATATATTGAGGCCCATTGAAAAGAGCGAGCTTTTGGCGCGTATACGTACCCAAATCCGCCGTAAGCGTTTTCAGGAGCGGTTGCGTTCCAGTTATGAAATAAGTTTGTCTATGGCGCTCACAGATACATTAACAGGATTATATAACCGCCGTTATCTGGAAGTGCATCTGGATAAACTTATTGAAAACAACGTTCATAGCAATAAAGTGCTGGCAGTTTTGATGATGGATATTGACCATTTTAAATCTGTGAATGACACTTATGGTCACAGTGTGGGGGATGAAGTTCTTAAAGTATTTTCTGAACGCCTCAAAAACAGTGTTCGTAGTTTTGATCTTATTGCGCGTTACGGGGGAGAAGAATTTGTAGTGATCTTGCCTGATGTTTCACCTGAGCGTGCTTATATGATTGCAGAACGCTTACGCCGTTCTATTGGTGATACACCTATTACGTGTTCTGTGGAGCAAGGTTCTATCAAAATTACAACATCAATTGGTGGTGCAATCATTAAAGATGGTAGCCATGATATTGAAGAAATTCTGGGACGAGCTGATAAATGTTTGTACGAAGCAAAGCATGGTGGCCGTGACCGTACGATCTTTGAAGAAAAAGGCATGATTACAGATGAAGATTACAAAGAGATAGAACGCGCTGTTTATCTGGAAGAAAACGAACAGGGTGAATAAGGAAAGCGATAAAACTTCCTAATTACTATAAAAGCACAAAAAACGTCCTCAAACATAACTGTGGGACGTTTTTGTATTTTCCAGCAAAAACCAGAAAGAAGATTAGTTCTTTTTGGAAGGAGGCATTTTCTTCTCAACGAACATAACATGCGCACCTTTATTACCCGTTTCAGGGTTTGTCGCCCATGGGTCATATTTTTTCTTTTTAATTTTATATTCTGCGCGTGTAGAGCGTTGTGTGTAATAGCGGTAACCAGTACCAGCTTCACTCTCAAGGCGTACTTTTATGTATGACGCTTTAGCCATTGTTGTAAAACTCCTTACTTCGAAGTCGGTTTTATGAAGGGTTTAGGGGTAAATGTCAAGCACTTAATAGGTCCTGATTCTAGATAAAGGATTTTAACGATTTTTTCTTCCTCGTGGTTTATTACCGGATCTTGAGCGATCTTTCTGGAAGTCACGGTGAGGTGTTTTGGCACGATCAGGGCGATGTCTTTGGCTAGTATTGGTGGCTTTGGGTTTAGTCATGCCGGGAATGTCAGCACTATTTTGTCCGGGTGCAGGATCAAATATGCACGAGCCTGTCATTCCATCAGCTTCTTTAATAACTACGCGCATATGTGCTCCAAGACGGTAAATATTACCGCTATGACGCCCCACAAGAGCATGGGCTGTTTCATCATGGATAAAGAAATCCCTGCCAAGGTTACGCATAGGAATAAGCCCGTCAGCGCCGCTTTCATCTAGTGTAACAAAAAGTCCAAAATGTGTAACGCCGTTAATCGTTCCAGGAAATTCTGCACCAATATGACTGGAAAGATAGCTGGCCGTAAATCGATCAACAGCTGAACGTTCGGCTTCCATAGAGGTTCTTTCTGTGCCGGAGATATGCTCAGCCATTTCTTCAATGCGCACACTTTCTTCTTTGCCCATAGCACCATTGCCAAGGCCGTATGCGCCAATTAATGCGCGGTGTATCAGCAAATCAGCATAACGTCGGATGGGTGATGTAAAATGCGCATAGCGTTCTAGTGCTAATCCAAAGTGGCCGATATTATTAACTGAATAAACAGCCTGAGACTGGCAACGTAAAATCATTTGTGAAATCAAATGTGAGTAGGGGAGCTTGGCAGCCTTGTGGAGTAAAGCATTTATATTTTGAGGCCTGATATTTTGTCCCTTGGGCATAGATAAATTAAAACTTTCAATAAATTCCCGAGCACCTTCCAGCTTGTCATAGGATGGTTTGTCATGAATACGATATACACACGGATAATCGCCATTGCCTTTTTGTGTGCGGATTTTTTCTTCCAAAGCACTGGCTGCAGCAACATTCGCTAGAATCATAAATTCTTCAATTAACTTATGTGCATCTAATCGTGTACGTGGTTTAACACCTGTCATAATGCCTTTCTCATTAATAATGATCTGACGCTCAGGTAAGTCTAAATCCAAAGCTCCGCGTTTTTGTCGTGCTTCTTCAAGAATTTTATAAACATCATATAAAGGATTAATGACAGGATCTATTAAATGCGCTGTTGTTTGATCTCCGTTACCATCCCGCGCAGTTTGTACTTGCTCGTAAGTAAGGCGCGCATGGGATTTAATCAAGGCGCGTGCAAATTTATAACGCAGCAATTTTCCAGATTTATCAATATAAAGATGTACAATCAGAGATGCTCGCACTTCTCCGGGGCAAAGCGAGCACAAATCATTCGATAGCGCTTCGGGTAGCATTGGTACAACCCGATCCGGGAAGTAAGTCGAGTTTCCACGCTTTAATGCTTCTTTATCCAAAGCTGATCCATAGTGCACATAATGAGCAACATCGGCAATGGCCACGATCAGGTGATAGCTACCATCTTCTAACTTTTCTGCAAACACTGCATCATCAAAGTCACGTGCATCCGCACCATCAATTGTAACAAGAGGAATATCACGCAAATCTTCGCGTTTGCCTAATGGTGGAACTTTTAAATCTTTGGTTTGGTCTAAAACATTTTGCGGAAAATGATCGCTCAATCCTGCTTCATGTAAAGCAATCAGACTAATAGTTTTAGGATCACCCTTGCTCCCCAGAACTTTAGTTATACGTACGCGTTTGCGGCTTAATCCGTGTGATGATAAAATTTCTGCGCTAACCAAATCGCCATCTTTGGCACTATTTAAATCATCAATAGCTACACTAAAATCATGTTTAGCTCGTTTATTTGTGGATTGGAGCACAGCACCATTTTTTTGCATGTGCAAGATACCTAGCACATTGCCGCCCTCATAACGTGCGCCTTGGTCAATTAAGCGGATAATCCGTGCTTCATAGGTTTTATCGTCAGTGCGTGATAAGCGGCATAAGGCGCGGCTGTTTTCACGGATATTTCTAAAGTTCTTTTTATCAGGAATAATTTCTATGCGTGGCGGTAATCCGTGTAATTCTTCATCCCATTCAAGAGGGAGGGCATAAACATCTCCATCTGCATCAATTTCATGCACGCAAACTACAGCAACGGAAGGTAATCCATCAGGAGCGCTATAAACGCCACCGGGCTGTTTCACAATCGAGCCTTCTTTTTCCAGACTTTTTAATATTTGCTTTAAAGCAACTCGATTTTCTCCGCCCTTAATGCCAAAAGCGCGAGCAACTTCGCGCTTTGTTACAGGTTTGGATGATGTTTTGATAAAATCAAAAACTGTTTCTTTTATTAAGAAGCTCATTCATTAAGCACTTTTCTTGGCTTTACCAGTTGTCTTTTTAGAGGAGGCTTTCTTTTTCGCGGTAGATTTTTTCTTCTTAGTCTTGGTTTTAGTCTTCTTTTTAGTTTTGCCTTTGCCTTTGCCTTTTTCAGCTTCTTTCTGTGCTTTTATTGCTTCTCTGGCAGCGCGTTTTTCTGCGCCTTGTGCCAAAACTTCAACGGCACGATTCATGCCAACATGCATAACATCATCATCTTTAGGCAAAGATGTGAATGTTCCTTCATGCTTAAGAAACGGACCAAAGCGTCCAATGCCAGCCTGAATCATTTCATCTGTTTCCGGGTGGTGTCCAACATCGCGGGGTAGGGATAGGAGGCCAAGTGCCATTTCCAATGTTACTTCTTCAGTATTAGTCCCAGCAGGCAAGCCCTGACGTTTGGGTTTAGG